>JASHXJ010000631.1 GCA_030043595.1 Trebonia sp. | reverse complement strand
TCATCGGGTGACTCCTTTCATCAGCGGCCGGTCTCGGCCTTGCTGTCATGCTGTGCCATCCCCGGCCGCGGCACCCTAGGGAAAACCCCTAATCCCGGTCCCCGCGTCAGCCTGCGCCGTCCCGGCGCCGGCGTCCGGTTGCCCGGCCCGCCCGGCCGGGCGCCTAGGACCCGGCAACGCGCAGGGGGCGCGCCGGGCAGCACACCGCCGGCCGTGATACCACAGCGCTCACGGCGGCACGCAGCAAGTTCTGCCGCAACCGGGTGGTCAGACCGTCGGCCAGGGGGAGCCAGTCATCCAGCCGGGGAAGCAAGACGGGCACCAGATCAGCCGTTCCCGCAGTCCGCGGGGCCGTGGAGGGGCTGCGGCTCCCGCCCTGGGTGCTGCCGCGCTGGGACAGCGGATGAGGGACGCCGGCCTGGGACTGCACCCGGACAAGACCAGGATCATCTACTGCAAGGACTCCCGCCGCCGCCAGCGGCGGGACGGCCCGGTGTCCTTCGACTTCCTGGGATATGCCTTCCGGCCCCGCGACACCATGGGGAAGAACGGCAGGTTCACCGGGTTCGACCTGGCAGCCAGCCGCAAGGCGGTCAAGCGGATGAGCAAGATCGTCACCGGCTGGCAGCTGCGCAAGCTCACGGACCTCACCTGGGAGCAGCTCGCGGGCTGGATCGGCCCGGTCATCCGGGGATGGATGGCCTAGCGAGAGCAAGAAGAGCCTGGTGACGCGAGAGTGTCACGCCAGGATCTGCGGGAGCCCAGGGGTGAAATTCCCCTGGCCACCCGACCGATGGTGGCTGAGCTGGACGATCTCACCTGGCCCTGGCCAGGTGGGGGTTTGAGTAAGCCGCTTAAGGTATGTCTCTGGTGGGCCGTACTGGATTTGAACCAGTGACCTCTTCCGTGTCAGGGAAGCGCTCTCCCGCTGAGCTAACGGCCCCGGGAACGTGGCGGCCAGCCGGACACGCGGCCCAGGCCAGCTCATCGCCTCGCCGAGAGACTACCAGAAGTTGGCCTCCCGCACTCATTCGGTGTGCGCGGCCTGCCCGCGGAGCGTGAACAAGGGGCGGGACCCCGCCGGGTGGCCGGCCCCGTCATTCAGTGGGAAGAAATACCCTCAATGCCTGAACCTCAAGTTGAGATATTTCGGGCACGCCCATTACCGTGAAGAGTTATCCGACCCCCAGCTGGGATAACTCTTCACGGTAACGGCCCGCGGCGTCGCCGCCTCCCGCCGGGCGCGCCGGAGCAGGTGATCAGCCGCCAACATCTTGCCGGAGGTCACGATCTGCCACGTTCCCTGGCCGGCGGCGCGGGGGACCGGGCGATGCGGGAACCCTGGTGCCGACGGGGCTGAGGTGACCTCCGGGAGCGGGACTCGCTACGGCCTAGCGACAAACGACATGGCCCCAGGTGCGCGCGCGAGCCAGTCTCCGAGAGCCGAGGCAACGTTGCGTAACCGGCAACAACTCAAAGAGTTACTATCGTTCCCATGCGACACGGCACGCACGGCACGCACAAAGCCCACAAAGCTCACAAAGCCCGCAAAGCCCACAAAACATGCAAAGCGCGCAGCCCGCACCGGATACCGCGGTGAGGCTGCTCGTCATCGGCGGTGGCTCCGCGGGCATGGCGGCCGCCATGCAGGCGCGTGAACTGGGGGCCGACGTCACCCTGCTCGAAGCCGACGAGGTCGGCGGGACCACCATGAACCGCGGCCCGGCCCCGGTGCGGACCCTCGCCCGCGCGGCGCGCCTGGCAGGGGACTGGGCGTCCTGGGAAACCTTCGGCCTGCGAGGTCCCGCCCCGACACCCGACCTGCCCGCCATCCTCGCCAGGAGCGGCGAGGTCGCCCGCTATGCGAGGGACGCCAAGCAGCTGGCTGCCTACCTCCGCCAGAGCGGTGTCGACCTCGCCGAACACACCGGCCCCGTCTCCTTCACCGACCCGCACACCGTGAAGGCGGAAGGCGGCCGCACCTGGACCGGTGACAGCGTCATCGTGGCTGTCGGCGGGTACGCCGCCCCGCTTGACGTCCCAGGGGCCGAACTGGCGCTTTCCTACAACGACATCCCGTCCCTGACCAGCCTGCCGGCCGGCGCGGCGGTCGTCGGCGGTGCCGACACCGGCTGCCAGATCGCCTCCATCCTGGCCGACTTCGGCGTCAGCGTCACCATCTTCGAGGCCGGCCCATCGCTGATCGCCTCCGCCGACCCCGCCGTCAGCGCAGGCCTGTCGAACGCCTTCCACGCGAGGGGCATCACTGTCCGGACGCAGACAATGGTCACCGAGCTCGAATCGCGAGGCACCCAAGTCACCGTCCGCTACGTCCGCGGCGGCGCGGAGGAAGGCGCGAAATTCGATGCCGTGTTCACGGCGATTGGCTGGCCCGCGAACACGGCCGGGCTGGCCCTCGAGAAGGCCGGCGTCGAGCAAGGCCCAGGGAAAGTCCCCGTCGACGCCTGCATGCGCACCAACGTGCCGCATATCTACGCCGCCGGCGACGTGAACGGCCAGGCCAAGCTCGTGCAGTTCGCCAGGGCCGAGGGCCGCATCGCCGCCCGCAACGCGATCGCCGCCTGCAACGCGGCCGACGGCGAGGCACCGCAAGCCACGGTAAGCTACCGCGTCGTCCCGTCGGGCAGCTTCACCGACCCCGAATACGGCCAGGTCGGTCTCACCGAGCCAGCCGCCGCCGCCGCCCCGGGCCACGACATCGTGACCGCCACCGCCGAATACCACCAGCTGCTCCGGCCCGTCGCCGACGGCCGCCCGGACGGCTTCTGCAAGCTCATCGCTGACCGCCGCGACCACACGATCCTCGGCGGCCACGTCCTCGGCGAGTACTCCGCGGAGATCATCCAGGTGATCGCCACCGCGATGACCGCCGGCCTGACCGTCGAGCAGGTCGCCACGATCCCGTTCGCGTTCCCCACGGTCACCGAGGCGGTCGGCCTGGCGGCCCAGATGATCTGCCGCAAACTGGGCATCGGGCAGTTCCCCCAGGTCTGGAGCACCCTGGGACGACCCGACTAGCCGGCGAAGTCCAGCCCAAGGTCCAGCGCCCGGCTGGAGTGCGTCAGCGCCCCGACCGCGAGATAGTCCACGCCGGTACCGGCTACTTCCCGGGCCGAAGACAGCCGCAACCCCCCGCTGGCCTCAAGCCGGGTCCCCGGATACAGCCGCGCCTCCGCGACCGCCTCACGCATCAGCTCAGCGGGCATGTTGTCCAGCAGCAGGAACCGCGCGCCCGCCGCCAGGGCCTCCCGGACCTGCGAAAGTGTGTCGCACTCGACCTCGAGCGGCAGCTCAGGCGCGGCCAGGCGCACCGCCGAGATCGCCTTCGCCACCCCGCCTGCCGCGGCCACGTGGTTGTCCTTGATCAGGGCCGCGTCGCCCAGGCCCATCCGGTGGTTCGCGCCGCCGCCGCACCGCACGGCGTACTTCTCCAGCTGCCGTAGCCCCGGCGTGGTCTTGCGGGTGTCCCTGATCACCGCGCCCGTCCCCGCGACCGCGTCCGCCCAGGCCCGGGTCGCGGTGGCGATCCCGGACAGGTGGGTGAGGAAGTTCAGCATGGTCCGTTCCGCCCCGAGTACCGCGCTGGCCGGGCCCGCGACGCGCAGCACCGCGTCGCCCGGCCCGATGCGCGAGCCGTCCGCGCGCAGCACCGTGTGCGCGATCGCGCCGACCGCGTCCAGCACTGCGAGCGCCACGGGCAGCCCGGCAAGCACGCCCTGCTCGCGTGCCGCCACCTCCGCTCGCAGCGGGGCGTCCCCGGCCGTCGCCTCGCTGGTGACGTCCGGCCCGTACCGGTAGTCCTCGTCGAGCGCGGCACGGACGGCGCGTTCGGTGTCATGGACGTCGAGACCCGCGACCCGCAGCGCCGCGACCGTCTCCGGGGTCACGGCGCTCCGCCCCCGCTCACCCGCAGCCGCCGCCCGTCCCAGCGCACCAGCGTGTGCCAGGCAGCCGCCGCTCTTTCCGGCGCGTCCCGCCGCCGGTGACAGCCCCGGCTTTCCGCCCGCCGCAGCGCCGCCGCCGCGATCAGCGCCGACACGGCATGCAGGTTCGTCGCTTCCACGGTGGCGAGGTCAAGATCACAATCCCTATCCCGAACGATCCCGCCCGACTCCAGCCGCGCACCCGCCACTCCCTCGAGCGTCCGGACCAGCCGCTCGAGCCCCTCGCGGTCCCGCAGGACGCCGGCGTACAGGGACATGGCCGCCGCGAGCGCGGGACGGCTGTCCGCGCGGACCCCGCCCCCGGCGGGCGGCATCCGCAGCGCCTCGCCCGGCTCGCCGGCCCGCTCGCGGCCGATAGCCTCGCCCGCGCGCCGTCCGGCGATCACCGCCTCGGTAACGGAGTTGGACGCCAGCCGGTTGGCTCCGTGCACGCCGGTGCTGGCAGCCTCGCCGACGGCGTACAGCCCGGGGACGCTGGTGCGCCCGTCCAGGCTGGCCAGGATGCCTCCGCAGGAGTAGTGGGCGCCCGGCGCGACAGGGACCCAGTCGGTGACCGGGTCGACGCCGTGCTTGCGGCAGGCGGCGGTCACGGTGGGGAAGCCGTCTTCGAGCACGTCCGCGCCGAGCGCGGTCGCGTCCAGCCACAGGTGCCCGCCACCGCTGTGTGGTCCCTCGCCTATTGCCTCGTACATGCGGGCGGACACGACGTCCCGCGGCGCCAGGTCGCCGCGCGGGTCGTGCCCGGCCATCAGCGGCCGTCCCGCCAGGTCGCGGAGCACCGCCCCGGCGCCGCGCAGCGCCTCGGTGATCAGCGGGCACTGCCCGGTCACCCCGTCCAGCCACAGCACCGTCGGGTGGAACTGGACGAATTCGGGGTCCCGCAGCACGGCCCCGGCCCGCGCGGCGATCGCGATCGCGTCCCCCGATGCGCCCGGAGGATTCGTGGTGGTCGCGAACGCCTGCCCGAGACCGCCTGCCGCCAGGACCACGGAACGCGCGGTGATCACCCCGGGGTCGAGGCCGCCACCGGGGTCGGCGGCCGCGGCCAGCAGCCCGGCCGCCGCGCCCTCGTCCCCGAGCAGCAGGTCGAGCGCGATGGTCCGGTCCAGGACCTCGACCCGGCTGGCGCGCAGCGCCTCGCGCAGCGCCCGGTGCACCTCGGCGCCGGTGGCGTCGTCGCCGGAGTGCACGACACGGTGCCTGCTGTGACCGCCTTCCAGCCGCAGCTCCGTCTGGTTGAGCCGGGCGCCCCGGGCCGTCAGCCAGCTGATCGCTTCGGGCGCGCCCGCCGCGAGCGCGGCAACCGTGTCCGGGTCGCAGAGCCCGGCGCCCGCGATCAGCGTGTCCTGCGCATGCGAGGCGGCGCTGTCACCGGGGCCGATCGCCGCGGCCAGGCCGCCCTGCGCGAGCGGCGTCGCGCCGCCGCCAAGC
>JASHXJ010000630.1 GCA_030043595.1 Trebonia sp. | reverse complement strand
GTCATTGCCCTCGCAGCCGCCTTGTCCCGCGACCCCCGCCGCCGCGCCGCCGCACAGCGTACCCTGCAGATCCTGCTCCACCGCCGTCGCGATGGTGCTAAAGACTGACCCGGCACCGACAGGCCTACTGACTGTCTGTGAGCTCCCCCGTCTTCCGGACACCCTGTCAGGGGAACGGGGGGGAAGATCAAATCCTAACGACTCGCAGAACGTACTGCGCGGTGACGAGCCATCGCAGCGTGTGCGCATCCGGGGATCTATCCACCCGATCAATGTCGCCGAACCCCTGCTATGGCTAACGCGCCAGTCCATTGGACATGGGTACGATCATCGGCGCTAGAGGAACGATCACGAATCTCGCCCACGAAATCAAACGGCAACCTGAGCTCGTACGTCGGTCCGCAGCGGCCGAAAAGATTTTACCTTCAATCGGATGCTTCGGGACGGCACAGCTGACTGACAGCGACGGGACTGTCCCGTTAATGGTGTTTCCGGCCCTGATCGCTGAGACCTGTGTGGTTCAGCGGGAGAGGTGCCGTGGTGACCGGGGTCACCCTTACGGGCGGGAAGGAGGTCGTGGGCCTGTGGGCCGGCCAGGGCGGGGAGGGCGCCAAGTTCTGGATGAGCGTGCTGACCGACCTGCGCAACCGCGGGGTCAAGGACGTTTTCTTCGTGGTCTGCGATGGGCTCAAGGGCCTGCCCGAGGTCGTCGCGAACGCCTGGCCCCAGGCGATCGTGCAGACCTGCATCGTGCACCTGATCCGCAACACCTTCCACCTGGCCTCCAAGCGGGACTGGGACGCCCTGAAGCGGGACGTCAAGCCGATCTTCACGGCCGTGAACGCCGAAGCGGCCCGGGCCGCGCTCGACGAGCTGGCGGACAAGGGGGGAAAACGCTACGCAGCTGTGATCCGGCTGTGGGAGAACGCCTGGACCGAGTTCATCCCGTTCCTGGACTACGACCTCGAGATCCGCAAGGTGATCTGCTCCACCAACGCGATCGAGTCGCTGAACGCCCGCTACCGGCGGGCGGTCAAGGCCCGGGGGCACTTCCCGACCGAGCAGGCCGCCCTCAAATGCCTCTACCTAGTGACCCGGTCGCTTGACCCGACCGGGACCGGCAGGACAAGGTGGGCCATGCGGTGGAAGCCCGCCCTGAACGCTTTCGCGATAACCTTCGGCGACCGGTTCCCGGCCGCCGAGACCTACTAACCAAGACCGCCGGAAACACCGTTCCCGAGATACTCCCACAGCGACTGGCGTAGAACTGGACGTTATGCATGCACGACGCGGTGCTTCGCATAGAAGCGCCGCCGACGCCTATTCGGCGCTCGGAGCGCCGCTGTCGACTTTGCCGAGTACGCGCTGAAGTCGGTCCGCCGTATAGCCTGGTCAAGCCTTTGTGACATGGCAGGGAGAAGATCTATGCATTCCGGACGTCGTGCCCGATGCGCGCCTAGTGCCGGGCGGACCGTACCAGCGGGTGCAGGTGGGCGAGTTGGCGGCGGTCTTGGGAACCGGTGGGTCCCATTGCATAGCGGACCGATGACTGCCAGCAAAAGGTGTGCGATCGTTGGACTGACGGCGAGCGGGAAGGGTGCGGGATGGCGGTTGAGGAGCCACTGCTGTCGCTAGCATCGATGGGCGGACAGGCCATCGTTACGGCTGCGGTCACGGATGCATGGGAGTCCGTCAAGCGTCGTGTCGCGCGGCTGATTGGCCGTGGTGATCAACAACAAGCCGATTTGGTTGATCGGCGGCTAGAACAGTCCCGCGAGGAACTGGCGGGCGCCCCGCCTAGCCAACTGGAGCAGATAGAGATGCAGGTGGCGGCTGCCTGGCGGACGCGACTGCTGGATGCGCTCGAGGAATATCCGGAGATTGCGGATGAGTTGAAGGTGCTGGTCGATGAGGTCCGGGCAGCGCGGCTGTCCGCTCGGACGGTGTCGGCGGCCGGTCACGGGGTCGCCGCAGGCCGGGACGTCACTATTACTGCCTCGGGTGGCGGGGTCGGCGCCGGAACAGTTCACGGGAACGTGATGCCGGGAAACCCTACGAGCCCGGGTCCGGCGGGTCGGTAGCCGAACCCGGAAGCACCTGGATCACTGCGCCAGGGTCGGTGATCGCCAATCTGGGCGGTACAGCTGTCGGCCGGGTGGAGTACCGGCGGCCGGCGGTGCCGAGTCAGCCGGTGCGGCTGCTGCCCCGGCCGCAGTTCCTGGCTGGCCGTGAGGAATTGCTCACCGAACTAGACCGCCGGCTATCGGCCGAAGGTGGCCCCGGGCCGGGGATTGTTGTCTTGTGCGGGCTTGGAGGCGCGGGCAAGACCAGCGTGGCAACCGAATACGCCCACCGCCGCCTGCCCGGTGCCGGGGTCGTCTGGCAATTCCCCGCGGAGGATCCCGCGCTGATGGCAGCCGGGTTCGCCGACCTGGCGGCCCAGCTCGGAAACCGGGACCTATTCGATACGCGCGACCCGGTGGCGTCGGTGCACGCTGTGCTTGCTGCCTCTGCGCAAGACTGGCTGCTGGTATTCGACAATGCGCTAGACCCGGCATCGGTTGAAACGTTCCTTCCTCCAGCCGGCCGCGGGCAGGTTTTGATTACCAGCCAGGATCAGAACTGGCCCTACGGCCAGGTCCTTGCCGTGCCGGTCCTTGCTACTGAGGTGGCGGCGGCGTTCCTGCTCCATCGCACCGGCCTCTCGGACGGGCAGGCTGCCATCGAGTTGGCGCAAGAGCTTGGCGGGCTGCCACTGGCACTGGAACAGGCCGCCGCCTACATCAAGGCTGCTGGCAGGGATCTCGAGGGGTACGTGGCCGACTTCCGGCAGCGACGCGCTGAGCTGCTAGCCCGCGGACAACCTGCCAGATACCGCAAGACTGTCGCCACCACATGGTCGATGGGGTTCAGCCGGATAGAAGAAGCGTCACCTCTCGCGACCGGGCTGTTGCGGCTGCTCGCGTGCTGCGCGGCTGAGCCGGTTCCGCTGCCTCTGCTGCTCCAGCCCCGATCGGGAGTGGAAGAGCAGCTCGGTCAAGAGGTTGCACCCATGCTGGCGCCGCTATTGGGCGATTCGCTTGCAGTGGGAGACGCGGTCGCGGCTCTGCGCCGCTACTCACTGCTCAGCCTTGCCGGGGACGGGCAGGTACTCATGCACCGGCTGGTCCAGGCCGTCACCCTCGACCAGATGCCCGACACCCTGGCAGCCCAGTGGCGGCACGCCGCCGCTACTGTCATTGATGCGGCGATCCCACTCAGGCTCCCGGTGCTCTCCTCGTGCTGGCCATCGATGCTGCGGACAACGCGGTCATCGCCGCGGGCGAGCGGGACACGGGGCGTTCCTTCGTCGTCGACCTACTGCGCGAGGAGATGCCGCCCAACGCGCGGGTGGTCGAGTTCTGCCGCACCGAGCGAGTTGGCATGCTCGAGCCGCCGCCCAGGACGGTGAAGCTCAAGCTGAGCGGCTTCACGCTGGAGCAAAGCCGCCAGCACCTGGAATCGAGGCTCGGGCCGGTGGAGCCAGGCGACGCCCGGGAGTTCCACCGCCGGACAGGAGGAAACGCCCGCGTCCAGGACCAGGCCATGCGCGAGTCCGCGACGACCGGGGAGTGCCTGACCCGCCTGGGCGAGGCGTCCGCCAGCGACGTCACCACGGTTGATGACCTCCTGGAACGACTCCTCGATGACGTGATCTACCACAGCGGCCCCGAGCATGCGGCGGGCATCCACGCCATGTGCCAGGCCCTCGCCCTGCTGAGACCGCGTATCCCGATCGATGTCCTGGTGTCGCTGTGCGGCGTTCCCGCGTCGCTAGTCCGCAGCTTCGCGGCCGACCTCAACGGGTCGTTGCTCGCAGACGGCGACACGCTTCAGTTCCTCAACGAGCCGACGGAGACCTGGTTCCGCTCGCGGTTCAGGCCCGAGGGCGACGCGCTGAGGCTCTTCGTGCGGGAGCTTCTGCCGCTGGCGAGCGGCAGCGGTTACGTCGCTGCCTCTCTTCCGCAGCTCATGTGGGAGTCCGGCGACTTCGACGAGCTCGTCCGCTTGGCCCTGACAGGCGATGCGCTTCCCGAGGGCAACGACATCGAGCGGCAGCAGGTCGCGCAGCAGCGCCTCCAGTTCGCGCTCAAGGCGGCGTTGCGGCAGCGGGCATATCTGCCTGCGGCGCGCCTCGCCCTGCGAGCTGGCGCGCAGGGCGCTAGCCACAGCCGCCTGTTGCGCCTGCTGCGCGAGAATTCCGACCTGGCGGGCACCTTCCTTGGTCCCCAGACGATCGAGGACCTCGTGGCCACCCGCGACCTGGCTGGCGGTTGGCCGAACTCCAACCTCCTGCACGAGGGCGCGCTGCTGTCGTTCGCCCCATCGCAGCAGGATTACGCCCGCAGCAGGCTGCGCAGCGCGATCGAGTGGACAGTCGCGTGGGTCAACGCCCCCCGCGAACAACACGAGACGAACGGTGTCACCGCAGACGACGTTGCTGAGATCGCGATCGGGCTGGTCAACGTGGACGGTGCCGCCGCCGCCGTGGACTTCCTCCTGCGATGGCGGCCACCGCGCGTCGCCGTGAAGCCAGCTGCGGTCATCGCAGCCCGGTTGGCCCAGCAAGGCCGGGACCAGGAGATCCGGGATCTCCTGCAGACGGAGCACGCGTCCGAGCACGTGTTGCTCGGCGTGGCGTCATCGGCCGCGCAGGCCGGCCTTGTCCTGGATCCGAAGGCACTGGAGCGGTGCGTGGCAATGCTCCGCGCCCGTGGTGGGCCGGACGACGCGCCTGCAGCTGCCCATGCGCGGCATGACGACCCTGACATCCTGCAGGCAATCTGCTGGGTCGTGACGCTCGGAACGCGCCACGGGCTGCTGACCAGGTCGGAGGCAGGGTGCATCCTGGCCCCGTACTTGCCCGCGAGGCTGCCTGCGTGGGCCGGGTCATCATGGTGGGTCGCGGACAGCCCGTCTGTGATCAAGGGGCTGGCGCTGCTGGCGTGCCTGCGCGGCGAGGCGTTCGACGTCGACACGCTGGCCCCGCCGGAAGTGGCCGAGGCCAGGCAACGGCCCGGCGGTGACTCACGCGAGGTAGCGGAGTTCACGGCGAACGTGAAACCGTTCGCCGCATGGGCGGAGCTGTGGGCGCAGGTCATGCTGGGCGAGGCCACGGATGCCGATGCCGGGTTCCGGCGGGCGGCTGAGGAAACGCTCCGGGGGGTTTCCGACTACCGGACGCCACGCATGTTCATTAACGCCGCCGCGCGCACCGCCTCCCTCTTGCTAGCCGCCGGGTCGTCCGAGGCGACGCGCGCGCAGTTCGCCGAGTGGGTCCGGTCTAATCACCGCTTCATATCCCGCGGGGCGCTCACGGAAATCGTGCAGCACGCCGCTGCATCCCCGGAACTGCACGACCTGGCACTTGAGGTCGCCGGGATCATCGTCGGCGAGATCGCTGCCGGCCATGACAGCGCGGACGAGCGGATCGGGGACCTCGTCGGGCTATCCCGGGCAATCTGCCGCTTGTCGCGAGATGAGTCGGGCGAGTACTTCCAGCAGGCCATGGAAGCCGCCGAACTTGTCGGCGATGACGTCCGCGCGCGGTGGGATGCGCTGCTGAAGATCAGCGGCGCCGCGAGCCGGAGCGATACGCCGGACCGTGCCCATGCGTACCGCCTAGCCCAGGTCACCGAGAGCCTGGCCCCCTACTTGGACGATGCGCTTGATCACGAGGCCGCTATCCACGCCATCGGGCAACTTGATCCGCGCGAGGGGATCGCGGTCGCCTCGCGGTGGCGTGACCGCCGCCTAGGGTGGCTGGACCGGGTCATCGAGGCCCTCGCCGTCCGCGACGACTGCACGCTCGCCCCGGAGCCGCTGGCCTGCATCGCAATGACGCTGCTCCAGGAGCGCCCGGACATCGTGCAGGCAGCCGGACGCGCGGTGCGCAGCCGCCCGGCCGATGCGCAGGTCGTCGCGGACGCGGTCGCCGCGCTACCGCGATCCGTGACCAGCGCGCGGTCTGGCCTTGAGGTGCTCCGCGCGGCCGCAGCGCAATCGGGGGCAACCTTCGACGGCACCCGCCTGGAGCGCCGTGAGGCACCCCGCCACCCTGGCTACGAGGAGACCGAAGGCAGGGACTGGGACAGCCTTGACGAATCCAGGGCCAGCGCGAGGGAATCAGCGCTAAAACGACTAGGCGAGCTCGACCTCGCCACCGCTGACGGCATCGCTGCCGCCCGGGCGCTTTGCCGTGATCGTGATACGCCGCTCACCTGGGAGCAGGTGACCGAGGCCGCGCTCGGTTACCCGCCGGGTAGCCTCGCCCATGTCATCCGGGCTCTCACCGCCGACACCGGGCTTTCCGAGTTCGATTACCGCGGTATCCTCACCAGGCTCGCAACCCGGACGGCACTTCCCTTGTCGGCCAAGTCCGCCGCGCGTGAGATGGCACGCACGCTGGCCACGCGGTTCAGCGTAAGCCTGACCACTCGGTCATACGACCCCATCGACCCCGATGCCCTGGAGAAAGCCGCCGGACCAGACCTTGACCCTCTGGGCATCGCCCTGGAAGAACTTGGGCGCCGCCCCGAAACGCTCGCCGGCGAGGCGTGCTTCGCCCTGGCCGGCCGTCTCAGCACCCGGCTTAACCCGGCAGACGCAGCGCAGGCCTTTGACGACGCCACCAGCCAGTACCAGGACATCGCCCCCGCCCACGCGGCAGACGGACTCATCAGCGACCTGCCCGCGCCGCCCGCGTCCGCCGCATCCTGCGTCGCTGGGTTCATCTGGGCCGCGCTCGGGGACACGGCCATCGCCACCCGGTGGCGGGCCGCCCACGCCGTCTGCGCGCTGGTCTCGCTCCGGGAAACCACGGTGCTTGGAGAACTTGCACGCTACGCCAGCGGCCAGCTCCCAGCAGACCCCTTCGTCGACCGCCGCCTCCACTTCTACGACCGGCACGCCCTGGTATGGCTGCTGCTCGCGCTGGAACGCTCGGCGGCCTCGCCCGGCCGCCCCGCCCTCGCGCCGTTCATCCCGTTCCTCCTCGCCACCGCCACCAGTGACCGGGACCACGTCCTCGTACGCCAGAGCACGCGCAACGCGCTGCTCTCGCTGCACGCTGCAGGGCTCGTGGCGCTCGACTCGTTGGCCCTTAGAACGCTCGAGGCCGCCAACAGACCAGTCGAACTGCGACCAGAAGACAGCCCGGTCACGTCAGAGCCGGGTCACGGCACCGCTCATCTGAGGTTCTTCTTCGACTTCGACAAGTACTGGTGCTACGGGCTTGCCGATGCGTTCGGCCTGTCCGTTCCGGACGTGGTCCGGATGGCCAGCGAAGTCGCCGACGCCGAATGGGACTTCCCCCGAACCGCCAGGGCGGAGGAGGACGAGCGGCGCAATCGAGGCATCTACCAAGAGGACTCAACGTGGGCGCACGGAAGCGAGTGGCCGAAAGAAGACGACCTCGGTCGCTACCTCGGCTTCCACGCGCTCATGACCGTCGCAGGGAAGCTGATCCGCCAGCGTCCCGTCTACGTTGGCGAGCCGGACGAGGAGAACTCCTTCGCCAGGTGGCTGCATGGTTTCCGGCCGAGCCGCCAGGACGGGCGATGGCTGGCCGACCGGCGGGACGCCGCGCCCCGCCCGGTACTCCCGCTCCCCTCCGTGCGCCTGGGACGCGACGAATGGGAGCTGAGCATCACCGTGGGCAGTTTCGAGGCCTGCTTGTCGGCTGACGACGACTGGATAACGGTATGGGAAGACTCCACCGAGCAGCATTACGACCAGAGCCAGGACATCCAGGTCAGCTCCGCCCTGGCCGACACCGCACACAGCCGCGCCTTGGCCGCAGCGCTGCAGACTGCCGATTCCTACTATGACTTCCGGCTGCCCAGCCGCGGCGACGACGACTTCACCAT
>JASHXJ010000629.1 GCA_030043595.1 Trebonia sp. | reverse complement strand
CCCGGCGTCCCGGCCGCCGACCCGGCCAGCGGGGCGGAACTGGTGCTCGCCGGGGTGCGGGCGCGGCTTCGCAACGACCTGGACGCTCCCGGCGCCCTCACCGTGGTCGACCACTGGGCCGACTCCCTCCTGGCCGAAGCCCCGATGCGGATCACCCCCGGTGACGTTGCGGGGGCGCGGCTGGTCAGGGGAACCGTCGACGCCCTGCTCGGGGTCACCCTCTAGGTCGGCGATGACCGCACCGGGCGCGCGCGGGCGCGAAGCCGTCATGGCCTACTCGGGCGGCACGATCGACCGCGCGAGCAACCAGCGGACCGATCCCGCCTTCCTCGGCGCGACCCTGGCGGCCCCCGGAGCGCGGCTGATCCCGATGTGGCAGGACCGCTGCGTCGTGTCCGGCGAGCCTGCCGTCCCCGCGATCCTGGCCGCGGCCGGCGCCGGGGCCGGGGCGATCCTGGAGGCCGCGGCCGAGACGGTCTTCCTCGGACTCGACGATGACGGCGGCGTCTTCGCGGCCGACCTTTCCCCGCTTGAGGAGTCCCGGGCGGTCGAGCTGGCGGGCGGGGACCGGGCCCTGGACGTGCGGGGCTTCGTGGGCACACTGCGGCCGCCCGAGGCCGCCCTGCTCGGTTACGCGCGGGGAATGCTGTACTGGAATCGCCACCAGCGGTACTGCGGGACCTGCGGATCTCGGACCAGCAGCGGCCACGGCGGGCATCTGCGGTCCTGCCAGAACCCGCAGTGCGCGCGCCTTCATTTCCCGAAGGTCGAGCCCGCGGTGATCATGCTGGTCGAGAGCAGCCGGCCGCCGCGCAGGTGCCTGCTGGCCCGGCACCGCGGTTCGGCCCCGGACGGGTTCTCCACGCTGGCCGGGTTCGTCGACGTCAGCGAGAGCCTCGAGGACGCCGTGCGGCGGGAGGTCGCGGAAGAGACCGGCGTGGTCGTCGAGACGGTGACCTACCTGGCCTCCCAGGGCTGGCCGTTCCCGTCCGGTCTGATGGTCGGGTTCCGGGCCACCGCCGTCACCGAGGAGATCACCGTCGACGCCGAGGAAGTCATCGAGGCCCGCTGGTTCACCCGCGGCCAGCTCAGGGAGCTTGCCGCGTCCCGCGGGCGCCTCGGCCGCGAGGATTCCATCGGCCGTTACCTGCTGCATTCCTGGCTGGCGGAAACCCGCTGACCCCCGCGGGCGCCGCCTACGCCGACGAGGACGGCGCCGGCGTAGGCGGCGCCGGCGAGGACGTCGTGCTCGGGGAGGTGACGGTGGGCGTGGCGGTCGCGGTGGTCGGGGCCGCCGACGTCGGAGAGACCGTCGGCGTCGGCGTCGGCGAGACGGTCGGGGTCACGGTCGGCGTCGGGGTGATCGGCGGGGTGGGCGTTGGCGTTGCTGCCGGGGTGGCGGACGGTGCCGGGGCAGGTGTGGTCGCGGGCGCGGACTGGACCGGGCCGATGAGGTTAGGCCCGGTGCTGCGGTGGCCGGTGAGCATCAGCACGATCGCGAGCCCGGCCACGCCGACGACGGCGATCACGCCGCCGGTCGCCAGGCCGGCGGCGAAGGAGCGGCGCTCGCGCCGGTACTCGGTGCGGCGCCGCTCGCGCAGCCAGGGCGGCAGGGCGGCGCGGCGTGCGGACCAGCTGTTGTACGGCGCCGCGGCCAGGCCGAGCGTGGGGAAGAACAGCAGCCCGGCCAGCAGCGGCCCCGCGAGCTGGCCTGTCCTTGTGAGCGCTCCGGCGATGCCGGCGGCGCCCAGCAGCGCGAGTATCGTCTCCGCCCAGTTGGCGCGCAGCGCGTGCGTCCAGGTGGTGCGCTCGCCTGTCTTCGGCGTGCGGAGGAAGACGGCCTTGCGCGCGAACAGGCCGAGCACCGAGGCCCTGGCCACCACCAGCGAGGTGGACTGCCAGATGTAGAACGCGCCGATGGCGTCCCGCCAGGACGCTCCGGTGCCGCGGCGCAGCAGGGCGATCGCGCGGACCAGGCCGAGGAGCACGAGCACCGGGACCGCGGCGACGAGGAACACGGTCAGCTTGCGGAACAGCTGCCCGCCGCCAGTCGCCAGGTTGGCCGCGCCCGCCAGCAGGAAGACGTAGAACAGCAGCCCGAGCAGATCGCCGTACCACTGGATGCCGCCGGCGAGATAGGCCCACCGCTGCCCGGCCGACAGGTGGTTGGCCCTGGTCTCCGGGCCGGGCAGCAGGCTCCTCCAGTGCATCCGCAGGATCTGGATGCCGCCGAAGCACCACCGGTACCGCTGGCCCTTGAGCGCCTCGAAGGTCAGTGGCATGATGCCGCGCCCGCCTGACTCATCGACGTGCAGGCCCGACCAGCCCGCCTGGAGCAGGCGCAGGGACATTTCCGCGTCCTCGGTGATGCACCACTCGTCCCAGCCGCCGAGCTCGTCCAGGGCCACCCGCCGGATCAGCCCCATGGTGCCGGCGAAGATCGCGCCGTCGTGCTCGTTCCGCGACGGCTGGGAGACCGCGAAGAAGTACTTGTAGGAGTAGTAAAGCCGCCGGTAGTAGCGGGCGTGGTGCCAGTCCCTGTAGTCCTGCGGCGCCTGCACGAAGCCGATCCATGGGTCGGCGAACAGCGGCGCGCACTTTCTCAGGAAGTCGCGCTGAACCTGGTAGTCGGAATCGATCACCCCGATGACCTCGGCGTCCGGATGGGTGAGCTCACGCAGGGCGTAGTTGAGCGCGCCGGACTTGTACCCCGGCCAGTTCTCCAGGTGCTTGAACGTGACGTTGTGCCCTTCGCACCAGGCCTCGACCGGCCGCCACAGGCCCTCGTCGTCGCTGTTGTCGTCGATGAGGATGATCTCGTAGCGCGGATAGTCCAGGCGCAGCAGCGCGCGCAGCGTGTCGATCACCATGTCCGGCGGCTCGTTGTGCGCCGGGACGTGCAGGCTGACCATGGGCAGCGGGGCGCCGGCCGGGCTGTCCCAGCGCCGCGCGGCCGCCGAGCCCACGGGACCCGCGGGGGTGATCCTGCGCCGCCAGTCCTCGGTGCCGAGCGCATCGCACAGTTCCCACAGGTACGCGCAGCACAGCAGCGCGGCGAACACCTCAAGCACCCACAGCAGCACGCCCCCGGCCGTGCTCGCGGGTCCCATGTGGCTGGCGAACGTCCACTCCAGCGCGTAGGTCAGGTAGACCACGAACAGGAACGTGCTCGACGCCCAGCACAAGTGGGCCCGCGCCGACCAGCGCCGGGTCACGGGAAGCCAGGCCAGGCTGGCGGCCGCCAGGCCCGCCACGCCAGTGAGCAGGTTGGCCTGCGTCGCGCGAAGCAGCGCGAGCACGCCGGCCGCGGCGGCCGCGAGCACCGCGGTGCCGATCAGGGCGAAGATGAGCCTGCGGGCCGCGGGCCAGGCGCCCGCGACCCGCGGGTGCAGCCGGGCAGGCAGGAACAGGCTCGCGGAGCCGAGTGGCGCGGCGACGAGCCCAGCGATGACTAGCGCCTCAAGCATGGCAGCCCACTACCCGAAGTCCCGTCCGGCTAGGTCCGGTCAGTCAGGCGGGGCCACCTTCCATTTTACGGCGGTGCATGCGGCTTTGGCCGCGTTCAGCCGTCGCCGCGAGGGCTAAGCCTCGCGCAGCGGGAACGGGATCAGCACCACCGTGATGTTGTCGAGGCCGCCCTGGTCGACGGCGAACCTGACCAGGCCGGCGGCGACGGGGAGCGGAGCGGTCAGCGCGGCGGGCAGCGCCAGTGCCGCCAGGTCGGCGGCCTCCGGCCGGTAGTTCCACAGCCCGTCGGAGCAGACGAGCAGCACCCCGGGTCCGGGCGGGGCGAACTGCGAGACGTTCGGCTTGAGCTCGGGCACGTCGGCCCCGAGCCACCGGGTGATCACGTGCGCCTGCGGCGACGCCATCGCCTCTTCGGTGCTGGCGAGCCCGGCCGCGACGATCTCCTCGGCGAGCGAGTCGTCCCTGGTGAGCCGCTGGCATTCGGCCGGGTCGGCCGCCAGCCAGTAGGCCCTGCTGTCACCGAGCCAGCAGACCGTGACGACGTCCTGGCTGACCGCCGCGGAGACGTAGGTGGCCGCGGGCGAGCCGGCGTGGCCCACCAGCTCGGTCAGCGCCTGCGCGCCCGCGTTAGCCGCCGCCGCGGACGCTCCGACGAGGTCCTCCCCTGCCCGCGCGCTCTTCTGCAGCACCTTCATCGCGGCCCGCACCGCGATCAGCGACGCCTCGTCGGGGCGCGGCGCCGACGAGACGCCGTCGGACACGACCGCGAGCGCGACCGTGCCGTGCGGGCCGATCTCGGTGGCCAGCGCCATCGCGTCCTCGTTGCGCTGGTGCCTGAGCCCGCGGTCGCTTACGCCCGCGAGCACGCCGATATCGAGTTCGACGTGGTCCCGGCCAGGGGCCACCTTGCGGCCGCAGGACTGGCAGTAACCGTCAGGGCCGATCGCGGCAGGGGCCGCGCACTCCGGGCATTCCTGACCGCCTGACGAGTCCTCCGCCGTCGACGTGCTCATGCCCTATCAGCTCCTGTCAGCTGGCGCCGGAACGACCAGGCGTGCCCGCGAGCCGGCCTCAATGCCCTGTCATTCCTGGCCGCCCGTGCTCCTGCTCGCCAAAAACATAGCGTATGTCCGCCGCGGGTAATGGCGCTATTTTTCGGCCAGGCGTTCAGTGCCGATCATGGCGTCCCGCGGCACCGCCCGCGGCACCGCCCGGGGTTCCGGCACGGTGCCGGCACGGTGCCGGCACGGTGCCGGCGGGC
>JASHXJ010000083.1 GCA_030043595.1 Trebonia sp. | reverse complement strand
GCAGCTCAGGCTGCGGCTCCGGCGGGGGCTGAGGCTGCGGCTGGGGCTGAGGCTGCGGCTCCGACGGCGGCTGTTGAGGCTGCGGCTCCGGCGGCTGTTGAGGCTGCGGCTGCGCCAGCGATGCCGGAGCGTCTGCAGCGCGCTCCCCGGAGGCCGGCCCGGGGCGATGGCTGGCGAGCACGCTCGCGACGGCCGCCGCGTCGGGGCGCAGCGCGGGGTCCTTGGCCAGCATCGCTTCGACCAGCTCGCGCAGGGGACCGGCATTCTCCGGCGGGGCCGGGGGCCGGGTAAGGATGGCCGCCATCACCGCCGTCAGGGTGGGTCCGCGGAACGGCGGGACGCCCTCGGCGGCGGTATACAGCGTGGCACCGAGGGCCCAGATGTCCACGGGAGGACCGGTGTCGCTGCCTTCAAGCTGCTCCGGTGCCATGTAGTGCGCCGTGCCGATCCTGATCCCGGTGCCGGTCAGCTTGGTGGTGGCGTCGATGATCTGGGCGATCCCGAAGTCGGTCACGATGGCCCGCTGCCCGGACAGCAGGATGTTGTCCGGCTTAAGGTCGCGGTGCACGATCCCGGCAGCGTGCGCGTGCGCCAGCGCGTCCGCGACCTGCGCGCCGATGTCCGCGACCCGCTGCCACGGCAGGCGGCCGTCCCGGGTGATCTCGGCGCTGAGCGGCGGCCCGGAGACGAACTGCATCACGATCCACGGCGCGCCGTCATCCTCCACGACGTCGTAGATCGTGATCACGCCCGGATGGTCCAGCCGGGCCGCGGCCCGTGCCTCGCGCATCGTCCGTGCGACCAGGTCGGCGTGCTCGGCGGCCGCCTGCGGTGGCAGCAGGACCTCCTTGACCGCAACTACCCGGTCCAGGAGCTGGTCGCGGCCCCGCCACACCCGCCCCATTCCGCCCTGGCCGACTGGCTCAGCCAGCAGGTACCGACCGCCAATCAAGATCCCCGCCCCACCCGGCATAGCAGGATAATAGACAGTAAGCCGGGCACGGAGACCATAATGGCCGGCGTCGCTCGGCGGCCGAGCGACGCCGCGGCAGGCCTAGCTCTTCAGTGCCTCCTGGAGCTCGCTGGTGATTTCGTCGGCGGTGGCGTCCACAGAGCGCTTTACCACCTTGGAGGCCGTCGCCAGCGCCTTGCTGACCCCCTGGTCAATCGTTGGCTCGCCGACCGCGATCAGCCCCGCCTCATCGGCGGTGAGTTGCTGCGCCGCCTCCTTGAGCTCCTTCCTGGGCAGTGTGCCGCCGCCCAGTGCCTCGGGGATGACGTGCATGCGGGGACGGTCCATCCGCTTGACGATGTGGGGCTTGCCGTTCTCCTTGTCGATCACCGCCGCGTCGTACGAGCCGATCATCTCGTCCTTGCGCAGCTGCTCGATGGCGCTCAGCGCCCCCAGCGCAGCCTGGACGCTCTCGTAGGATGCGGCGTACATAACCATCGGCTTCTTCTCTGCCATGAAATCTCCCGAGTAACAGGTATCCCTACAGCCACAGTTCTTACCCGGATCTCAGGGTGGTAACAGGGGCTTCCCGGCGTTCATGACGGGGACCCTGGTGCGCGAGGTGGGCGGTGCACCCGCGTACGCCGGCTGCGTCCCCGGCATCATCGCGTCGCGCGCCCCAGCGGGAGCGGGCGGCGCCGCGGGCCCGTTAGCGTGAAGAGTTATCGGAGCTGGGGGACGGATAACCCTTCACGTTAACGAGCATGCCCGAAATGTCTCAACTTGAGATTCAGGCATTCAAGGTATCTCTTCCCAGTGCAGGACGGGGGCGGCCCGCCCGGCGGGGTCCTTCCCGGCGGCAGCGCAACGTGCGTCACGCCGGCGCGCCCTTTACAGATGGATCGCGTCTCGTGTAAGACCGGGTGACACTAGTTGACTGCCATTCGGGAGCGGGTCGAGATGGTTAGCGTGCGCGTGCCCATGTTCCTGCCGAGCAGGAACGGACTTCATTTCACCAACAGCTGGCCGTCGGAGCCGAACTACACCATCGACATCCTCGGCGAGAATGTGACCCTTGGTAATGCGAGCGAGGGACTATGCGGTGGCATGGCCTACACCGTCAATGACCTCTATCAGGCCCGCCTGCTGCCGCCGCCGACAACGCAGAATCCCGCCGAGGGCACGCCGCTGTTCAACTACATCGTCGCGCGGCTGACGAACAGCTTCGACCCGGCCGACGTCACCCACTACCTGTCGTGGATCCAGATGTCCGACGGGGACACCTTCCTCGGCCACGGCGTCGCCTGGCACGAGATCACCGAGGAATGGCCGACGATCAAGCAAGACCTGGATTCAGGGCTGCCCTCGGCCCTCGGCCTGGTCTCCGGCCAGCAGCCGCCATTCGTGGGCTTCCTCACCGGAATAGAAAATCTCGGGCAGTGTCATCAGGTCCTGGCCTGGGGGTATGACCTCAACGGCACCGACCTGACCATACACATATACGACCCGGATTACATCGGCGACGACAATACAATCAGCCTGAATATCGGTAATCCGACGCACGCCACGCAGCTTACGATGTCCAATAATCCGCCGGGACATTTTCGCGGGTTCTTCCGTACGCATTACCAGTACCATAACCCGACGACCCCGGTCTCCGGGGCGTTCATCGAGACCGTGGTAACCAGCCCGGGAATCACGACCGGCGGCCCGATCACCGGCCTGCCGCCCGTCGCGGCACCGGCGGTCACATGACCCACGACTAACCGCTGCCCAGCGGGCAACGCCGCTACGCCACTGCCCGGCCGCGTTCAGGAAGCCCTGTGGAAAATCTGTGTACAGCCGGTAACGGGCGTGTGGATATGCCCGGCTTTACGGGGATCTGGCGGTGGACGCTCCGGGCCCGGCTGTGGAAAACCGCCCGCCGCCCGCCGGCGGCGCAGCACGCACGCGCACACGCGGGATCGGGTAGCCTTACATGGTCGCGATGGCGGAGTAGCTCAGTCAGGCAGAGCAAGCGGCTCATAATCGCTGTGTCGCCGGTTCAAGTCCGGCCTCCGCTACCCAGCACGCGTTACACATCAGGTGCCCCATCAAGTACCCTTGACCGACGCAACTCTCGTGTAGAAAGGCACTGCACCGTGGCTGCCACCGAGGTCCGGCTGAAGATTACGCTGGCTTGCCAGGAGTGCAAGCACCGCAACTACATCACGAAGAAGAACCGGCGCAACGACCCGGACCGTCTTGAGCTGAGCAAGTTCTGCCCGAACTGCCGCTGCCACCGCCCGCACCGCGAGACCCGCTAGCGGGAGCCGGCGCCAGGTGGCCCTTAACCAGGACTACGTCGGCCGGGTCTTCGGGCCGGGCGCGCCCTACGAGGTCAGCCGGGTCAAGATCGCCGAATTCGCCGACGCGATCGGCGAGCCGAGCGAGCTCTGCCGCGACCGGGAGGCGGCCCGGCAGGCGGGCTACCCCGACGTGATCGCGCCGCCCACGTTCGCGATCGTGATCAGCACGAGGTCCACGGGCGGCCTGCGAGCGGAGCCGGACCTCGGTCTCGACTACTCGATGGTCGTGCACGGCGAGCAGAGCTTCACCTATAGCCGCCCGCTGCACGCCGGGGACGTGGTGACCGCAACGACCACGGTCGAGTCCATCAGGACGCTCGGTGCCATGTCGATGCTGGTGACGTCCACGGAGATAACCACCGTAGCCGGTGAGCACGTCTGCACGGCGAAGTCGACGCTCGTCGAACGCGGCCGGTAGGCGGAACCCCGATGGCCATCACCTACAACGATGTCGAGCCGGGCACCGAGATACCGCCCCGGAGCTACCAGGTCACGCGCCTGGACCTGGTGCGGTACGCGGGCGCGTCCGGTGACTTCAACGTCATCCACTGGAATGAGCGGGCCGCCCGCTCCGTCGGCCTGCCGGACGTCATCGCGCACGGCATGTACACGATGGCGCAGGCCGGCCGGTACGTCGCCGAATGGGCGGGCGACCCGGGCGCGGTCACCGAGTTCGGCGTCAGGTTCTCCGCCATGGTCCCGGTCCCCGACGACGGCCGGGGCGCGACCATCGAGGTCAGCGGCACGGTCGCGGAGAAACTCGGGGATAATAAGGTGGCGGTCGAGCTGACCGCGCGTGCCGACGGGGCGAAGGTGCTGACCCGCGCCCGTGCCGTCGTCCGCCTGCCGTGACGGATCTGGCGGAATGCACGACGCTCGGCCTCGGCGGCCCGGCGAAGGCCTTCGTGGCGGCCCCGACAGAGACCGGTCTCATCGACGCGGTCCGCGCCGCGGACGCGGCGGGCGAGCCTACGCTGCTCATCGGCGGCGGTAGCAACCTGGTGATCGCCGACGACGGCTTCCCTGGCACGGTCATCGCGATCGGCACCCGCGGCATCGGCTACGCGAGGGACGGCGACGGCCATGTCGCGGTAACGGCCGCCGCCGGGGAGGACTGGGACGACGTGGTGGCCGCGACCGTCGCCGAGGGCCTCGCCGGCCTCGAATGCCTGTCCGGCATCCCCGGCCGGGCGGGCGCGACCCCGATCCAGAACGTCGGCGCGTACGGCCAGGAGGTGGCTGAGGTCATCACCACCGTGCGGGTATTCGACCGGCTGACGTCCGCCATAACCACTATCCCGAACGAGCAGTGCCGCTTCTCCTACCGCGCCAGCATGTTCAAGAGCGCCGGCCCGCGGTACGTGGTTCTCGGTGTGACGTTCCGCCTGGCGCGCCAGGCGCTCTCCCTGCCGGTGCAGTACGCCGAGCTGGCGTCCGAGCTCGGAATGCAGACGGGGCAGCGCGCGGGAGTCGGCGAGGTTCGTTCGGGAGTACTGAAAGTAAGGGCACGCAAGGGGATGCTGCTCGACCCGGGGGATCCGGACAGCCGCAGCGCCGGCTCCTTCTTCGTCAACCCCATCCTCGGCGCGGAGCAGTTCGCGGCGCTGGCGGCGGCCGCGCCCGGGCCGGTTCCCCGTTTCGACGCGGGCGGCGGCCGGGTCAAGGTCCCGGCCGCGTGGCTGATCGAGCACGCGGGCTTCGGCAAGGGGTACGGCGTGCCGGGCCGGGCGCGCGTGTCGTCCAAGCACACGCTCGCGCTGGTCAACGCGGGCGGCGCGACCACGGCGGACCTGGTCGCGCTGGCGCGGGAAATCCGCGACGGGGTGCGCGCCGCGTTCGGCGTCACACTGGAACCCGAGCCGACCCTGGTGGGTGTCAGCCTCTAACGCGGCCAGCCAGGCGTCGATGGCGGCTAGCAGCTGGCCGCGGACGGCGAGCGGGGCCGCGGAGCCGAGGACGGACATGCGGGCGATCTCGGCCAGCTCAGGCGCGGTGAAGTCGTGCACATCGCGGGCGATCTCGTACTGCCTGACCAGCCGCCGCCCGAACAGCAGCGGGTCATCGGCCCCGAGCGCCACCGGCACGCCGGCCTCGAACAGGACGCGGACAGGCACCGCGGCCGGGCCGGGCGCGACACCGAGCGCCACGTTGGAGGACGGGCAGACCTCCAGTGTCACGCCCGTGGCGGCGAGCCGCTTGACGACCTCGGGGTCCTCGACCGACCGGACGCCATGGCCGATCCGGCTGGCGTGCAGCCGGTCCAGCGTCGCGGTGACGCTGGCCGGCCCGACCAGCTCGCCCGCGTGCGGGACGAGCAGCAGGCCGGCCTGCCCGGCGATCCGGAACGCCCGCTCGAAGTCTTCGGCCGGCCCGCGCCGCTCGTCGTTGGACAGGCCGAAGCCGACGACGCCGCGCCCGGCGAACTGTGCCGCGAGCCGTGCCAGGGTGCGGGCGTCGAGGGGGTGCCTCGTCCGGTTGGCGGCGATGATGATCGCGATCCCCACGCCGGTCGCCTGGGCGGCGGTGGCGGCCGCGTCGAGCAGCAGCTCGGTGAACGCGGTGATGCCACCGAACCGGCTGGCATAACCCGACGGGTCGGCCTGCAGCTCCAGCCAGCCCGAGCCTTCCGCCCGCTCGTCTTCCGCGGTCTCCCTGACCAGCCGGTACACCTCGTCCGGCGTGTGCAGCACCGAGCGCGCGACGTCGTACAGGCGCTGGAACCTGAACCACCCGCGCTCATCGGCGGCGCTCAGCTGAGGCGGCCACTCCTGCGTGAGCGCGGGTGGCAGGGCGACACCGTGCGCCTGCGCGAGCTCGATCATCGTCGAGTGGCGCATCGCGCCCGTCAGGTGCAGGTGCAGGTGCGCCTTGGGGAGCGCCGACAAATCGTGCGGCATCCCCTCATTCTCGTGGACCGGGACGGTTACCTGGCGCTACCTGGCCTCGGCGAGCAGCTTGCCGATCCGGCTGACGCCTTCTTCCAGGTCGGCATCGCCCAGGGCGTAGGAGAGCCGGAAGTACCCGGGCGTCCCGAACGCCTCGCCGGGAACGACGGCGACCTCGGCCTCGTCCAGGATGAGGCCGGCCAGCTCGGCAGACGTCTGCGGTCGCCTGCCCGCGATCTCCTTGCCGAGTACCCCCTTGACGCTCGGGTAGGCGTAGAACGCGCCGAGCGGCTCCGGGCACACGACACCGGGGATCTCGTTGAGCATCGTGACGATCGTCTTCCTGCGCCGGTCGAAGGCCTCCCGCATCGCCACCACTGCCGACAGGTCGCCGGTCACCGCGGCGAGCGCCGCCGCCTGCGACACGTTCGCCACGTTCGAGGTCGAGTGGCTCTGCAGGTTGGTGGCGGCCTTGATCACGTCCTTCGGGCCGATCATCCAGCCGACCCGCCAGCCGGTCATGGCATACGTCTTGGCCACGCCGTTGAGGACCACGCAGCGGTCGGTGATTTCCGGCGCCTCGACGGGGATCGAGGAGAACCGGGCGTCACCGTACACGAGGTGCTCGTAGATCTCGTCGGTCACCACCCAGATCCCCCTGGCGGCCGCCCACTCGCCGATCGCCCGCACCTGGTCCGGCGGGTAGACGGCGCCGGTCGGGTTGGACGGGGAGACGAAGACGAGCAGCTTGGTGCGCTCGGTGCACGCCGCGTCCAGGGCCTCGACCGAGGCGAGGTAGCCGGTGCTCTCGTCGGTGTGCACCGGCACCGGCACGCCTCCGGCGAGCGCGATCGCCTCTGGGTAGGTGGTCCAGTACGGGGCGGGGAGCAGCGCCTCGTCCCCGTCGTCGAGCAGTGTGGCGAACGTCTGGTAGACGGCCTGCTTGCCGCCATTGGTGACGAGCACCTGGTCGGCGGTCACGGCGAAGCCGGAGTCGCGGGCGGTCTTGTCGGCGACGGCCTGGCGGAGCTCGGGCAGGCCGGCGGTTGGCGTGTACTTGTGGAACCGGGGTTCCCCCGCCGCCTTCCGCGCGGCCTCGACGATGTAATCGGGCGTCGGGAAGTCCGGCTCGCCGGCACCGAACCCGATGACCGGCCGGCCGGCCGCCTTCAGCGCCTTGGCTTTCGCGTCGACGGCCAGGGTGGCGGATTCGGAGATGGCCGACACCCGGGCGGAAATTCTCGTGGTTGGCATGCACCCATCGTGTCACTTACGGGCGGACGACCTCCAACGGGTTTGCGCAAGCCGCCGGTCTGCTGGTTCGGTTCGACGTACAGGGCGCGTTCGACGTACACTCTGGTGATTGCAGGCGGAGGGCAGTAGCTCAATTGGTAGAGTCCCGGTCTCCAAAACCGGCGGTTGGGGGTTCGAGTCCCTCCTGCCCTGCCAGTGCAGACCGGCTGGACCAGAGCGTCCGGCTGGCCGGCGCGTGGTGATCCGTTCAGTGCTGTACAGGTGAGGACATGGCGACCCAGACGCAAGGCCAGAGCGCGGAGCGACGCAGCGGGTCCAGGCGTGCCGCGAAGCGGGACAGGACCACTCCTGCCTTGTTCACCAGGCAGGTCGCCGCGGAGCTGCGGAAGGTTATCTGGCCGACCCGCCATGAGCTCATGACCTACACGGCGGTCGCGCTCGTGTTCGTCATCATCATGAGCACCATCGTCTTGACCTTGGACTACGGGTTCACCAAGCTGATGTTCGCGATCTTCGGCTGACGCCGGATCGCGGACGCCCCGGCGGCCGCGCCGCGCCACGCGAGCACAGCGCGCGGCGCGATGATCACCGGGGTCTCTCGCCGGGCTAGCTGCCGTGCGAGCACCGGCCTAGCGAGCACAGAAGAGAGTGAGTGACCGTGTCCGAGTCCCAACTGCACACCGATGACTACCCGGCGACCGGCGCAGTGGATGGGGAGGCAGCCGACGTGACCGACGAGACTTCCGCCTTCGCCGACGAGGGTGCGGGAGACGAGGCTGCCCGGGACGAGGGTGCCTTCGGCGGCGGCGATGGTCCCGCCGAGGAGTCCGACGCCCTCGCCGAGTTCATGCGCGAGCTGCGCATGCAGCCCGGCGACTGGTACGTGGTGCACTCGTACGCCGGGTACGAGAACCGGGTGAAGACCAACCTGGAAAGCCGGATCATGTCGCTCAACATGGAGGAGCACATCTTCCAGATCGAGGTCCCCACCCACCAGGTGACCGAGATCAAGAGCGGCAAGAAGCAGACGGTCAACGAGAAGGTGCTGCCGGGGTACATCCTTGTCCGGATGGACCTCACGGACGAGTCGTGGGCCGTGGTCAGGAACACGCCCGGTGTCACGGGCTTCGTCGGCCTGTCGAGCCGGCCGTCACCGCTGCCGCTCAGCGAAGTCGCCGCGCTGCTCGCCCCGGCCCCGGCCGAGGCGGCTGGAGCGCAGGCGGCGACCGCGCGGAAGTCGGCGCCGGAATACGAGGTCGGCGAGTCGGTTACCGTTATGGATGGACCGTTCGCGACGCTTGCCGCGACCGTGAACGAGGTCAACCCGGTCACGCAGAAGCTCAAGGTGCTCGTGTCGATCTTCGGCAGGGAGACGCCCGTCGAGCTTTCATTCGACCAGGTCTCGAAGATCTGAGAGGAATCCCAACAGTCATGCCGCCAAGAAGGAAGAAGCTCGCTGCCGTCGTCAAGGTGCAGCTGCCGGCCGGCGCGGCCACCCCGGCCCCGCCCGTCGGTACCGCGCTGGGCCCGCACGGCGTCAACATCATGGAGTTCGTGAAGCAGTACAACGCTGCGACCGAGTCCCAGCGAGGCAACATCATCCCGGTCGAGATCTCGATCTTCGAGGACCGGTCGTTCACGTTCATCACCAAGACGCCGCCCGCGCCCGAGCTGATCAAGAAGGCCGCCGGCGTCGACAAGGGCAGCAAGGAGCCGCACAAGACCAAGGTCGGCTCGCTGACCGCGGCGCAGCTGCGGCAGATCGCCGAGACCAAGATGCCCGACCTGAACGCGACGACGATCGAGGCCGCCGAGAAGATCATCGCCGGCACCGCCCGCTCGATGGGCATCAAGGTAGAAGGCTGATTTCCCCGGGGGCCGACCTCCGGGGCCGACAGGGTGGCAGGGCCTTGCGCGGGCCCAGACGACCACGACTTCCACTCCAGGGAGAGCACTATGAAGCGCAGCAAGGCATACCTGAACGCCGCTGAGAAGATCGACCGCGAGCGGCTGTACAGCCCGGCGGAGGCGATGGAACTCGCCAAGGCGACCCAGGTCACGAAGTTCGACCCGACCGTCGAGGTCAACCTCCGGCTCGGCGTCGACCCCCGCAAGCAGGACCAGATGGTCCGCGGCACCGTCAACCTGCCGAACGGCACCGGCAAGACCGCCCGCGTGCTGGTGTTCGCCACCGGTGACCGCGCCGAGGAGGCACGCGCCGCCGGCGCCGACTTCGTCGGCTCGGACGACCTGATCGAGCGCATCCAGGGCGGCTTCCTCGACTTCGACGCGGTCGTGGCCACGCCGGACCTGATGGGCAAGGTCGGCCGCCTCGGCCGGGTGCTCGGTCCGCGCGGCATGATGCCCAACCCGAAGACAGGGACCGTCACCCCCGACGTGGCCCGCGCCGTCACCGAGATCAAGGGCGGCAAGATCGAGTTCCGTACGGACCGGCACGGCAACCTGCACTTCGTGGTGGGCAAGGCGTCCTTCGACAAGAACGCGCTGCTCCAGAACTACGCGGCCGCGCTCGACGAGGTGATCCGGCTCAAGCCGGCCGCCGCCAAGGGCCGCTACCTGAAGAAGGTGACGTTCACCACGACGATGGGACCCGGCATCCCGGTCGACCCGAACAAGACCCGCGGCCTCATCGAGGAAGCCGAGCCGGCCGCCTGACAGTACCGGCGTCGCCGGCGTCGCCGGATCCTTTCCCGCGCGTCACGCCAGTCTCCGCGCTGGGCTCGCGCGCTGGCCCGCCAGTCCGGACAGCGAAATTCGTTTGATATCCTTGGCTTTGCCGAAGACCGCTGGATGCGCAGCCCGCAGGCTGCGCCGAAGGTTCCGGCGGGGGTCGCGAGACCCCCGCGGACGGACATCCCGCGCAGGTGACCGTGAGCCTCAGCCGCTGACAGCGGTTTACGCCCCGTGCGCCCTGCGCCCGGGGCGTTCGTGTTTACCGGCATAGCTGTGGCAGGCACGACAAGAGGGAAAGGAGGCTCATGGCAAACGCCGAGAAGACGGCCGTGGTCGAAGAGCTCACCGGCAAGTTCCGGGAGTCAAACGGCGCGGTGCTGACCGAGTACCGCGGGCTGACGGTGGCCCAGCTGTCGGAGCTGCGTGGTTCGCTCAAGGGCAACGCCACGTTCACCGTGGTGAAGAACACGCTGACCAAGATCGCGGTGCGGGAGGCCGGGCTGGGCGACCAGCTCAATCCCTTGCTGTCTGGGCCGTCCGCGATCGCGTTCGTCGAGGGGGATGTCGCGCAGGCCGCCAAGGGCCTGCTGGACTTCGCCAAGGCGAACCCGCTGCTCGTGATCAAGGGCGGCGTGCTCGACGGCAAGACGCTCACCGCGGCTGAGGTCAGCAAGCTGGCCGACCTCGAGCCGCGCGAGGTGCTGCTGGCCAAGCTGGCTGGCGCCATGAAGGCGTCGATGGCCGGTGCCGCCGCGACGTTCAACGCACTGCCGACGCAGATGGCGCTGCTGGCCGACGCGCTGCGCGCCAAGGTCGAGGCCGCCGCCGCGCCGGCGGCCGTGGACGCGCCGGAAGCGCCCGAGGCGTCCGGCGCGCAGGACACGGCAGAGGAACCCGAAGCGCCCGAGGCGTCCGAGGCGTCCGGCACGCCCGACACCGAGACAGAGACCCAGGACTAAGGAACGAAGGGAAACGATCATGGCGAAGCTCAGCAGCGGCGAACTGCTTGACGCGTTCAAGGAGATGACCCTCCTTGAGCTGTCCGAGTTCGTGAAGGCTTTTGAGGAGACGTTCGACGTCAAGGCAGCCGCGCCGGTCGCGGTTGCCGCCGCCCCGGCGGCTGGCGGCGGCGGCGCCGCGGCCGAGGAGGTCGAGGAGCAGGACGAGTTCGACGTCATCCTCGAGGCCGCTGGCGAAAAGAAGATTCAGGTCATCAAGGAGGTGCGCTCGCTGACCAGCCTGGGCCTGAAGGAGGCCAAGGACCTGGTGGACGGCGCGCCGAACACCGTCCTTGAGAAGGTCAACAAGGAGGCCGCGGACAAGGCGAGGGCCGCCCTCGAGGGCGCCGGCGCCAAGGTCACGGTCAAGTAAGTCAGCCGGGTCAGGTAAGTCAGGCGACTGTCGTTCGCACTGGCCGCCGACGGCGCCGCCCGGAACCCGGGCGGCGCCGTCGGCTTCCGCCCCGGGCGTCCCGCCCGGCAGAACGACGCAAAAATAGCCGAATGGGGCGCCGGCCCCCGCGTCCCGACCGCATCCGGGGAGCGCAGGCTCCCGCGGCCGGAATAATCGTGATACCCGGGACCGTTGTAACTTACACATCCGCACCCGTGTGGTATCGATCACGCGGCTAACCACCCCGAACCGTGGCGTTTCGGCTTGACGTTTCGTCCCCGACAGGGGATGCTGCAGAGCAAGGTGAACCACATTTTGGCGTACCGTTGACAGGCAGTGCAGTCATTGGCTACACTGACCATTTGCGCTGCACTCTTACGTCCTCGGTCTCTCTGTCGCCTCTCTGGGGTTTCTGCCGCGGGGCGTTTTGCGTGCGTGCGGTGATAGTTCCGCGACAAGTTCGGAAGGACCCCTGTTGGCAGCATCGCGCAGCGCCTCCGCCACGAATCTTGGTCCCCGCCGC
>JASHXJ010000011.1 GCA_030043595.1 Trebonia sp. | reverse complement strand
GCCGTCGCGCCGACCCGGTCGGCCTCGTTGTACGCCGGGATGACGACAGCGACCTGTGTCATGGTGTGATCGTAGTGGTGCCGGCCCGGCCGGCCGGTTACATGCCGGGAAGCCCGGCGGGATCGGGGTCGATGGTGAACACCGAGTCGAGGCCCGTTACCTGGAGGATCTTCCTGACTGCCGGGCGCGGCGCGGCGAGCTCAAGCTCACCGCCATGCTCACGTGCCTGGCGCAGGCAGGTGAGCAGGACGTTCATGCCGGTGGAATCGCAGAACTCCACGCCGGACATGTCGACGATCACCCGGTACCCCGGGGCGCAGTTGGCTATGACTGCGGCAAGCTCACTGTGCAGCCGCGGAGCGGTATAGAGGTCGATTTCTCCGGTTGCGATCACGATCGCGTGATCTTCGTGAGACCGACTTGAGACATTGAGCTCCACGGCTGGAACCTTACCGCCACTGGCAGGCATAACGCTAGGCGTCGCGGCGGCGGAAATCTGGTGCTCAGGCGGCGCGTTCGCGCTCGTCCGGCATGCTCGCCGGATCCCGCCCCAGCGGGCTGCAGATGGCCCGCGGGCCGCCGCGGCAGCCGGCGAGCTCGCCGCCGGGCACCCGGATCACCTCGATGCCCGCCGCCTCGAGGCGCGCGTTGGTCAGCGTGTTGCGCTCATAAGAGATCACCGTGCCCGGGCCGAGCGCGAGCAGGTTCCCGGCGTCGTCCCACTGGAATCCGGGGCCGTCCGGGCAGCCGGGCCTGCCCGGCCGCAGGCCGGTCTCGATGACACGCAGCCGGTCGATCCCCATGGCCTGCGCGGCGGCCTGCAGGAACGGCTGCGGATGCGACAGCCGCAGCCCGTCGCCGTGCTGGGTGATCGTGCGCGCGACCAGCGAGTAAGCCACCGCCGGCCGCATGACCACCGTGTCCGGGCCGGCCAGCGTGCACAGCGTGTCCAGGCATCCTGTGCTGCCCGGTTCCATGAGCACGGCGAGCACGGTGTGCGCGAACCCGCTGTTGAACACCCGCCGGGCGAGCCGCTCCATGCCCGCGGGCGAGGTCTGCGCGCCAGTGCCGATGGACACCACTCCCGGCGCGAGCAGCAGCACGTCCCCGCCGGCCAGCAGTTCGTGGCCGGGCTCGTACAGCCGCTTGGTCCCGGCGAACATCGGGTGGTGGGCGAACACGATCGCCGCGAGCTCCGCCTCGGCGCGCCTGCCCCGCGGGCTGGTCACCGCCACGCTGTCCCCGATCCACACGCTGGAGTCACGGGCGAACACCAGGTTGGGCAGCGGGCAGAGCACGTAATCCCAGGCGTCGAGCAGCCCGAAGACCGCGCCCCGGCCGCCGGGGAACTCATCGCGGGCCAGCCCCATGATCAGCAGCTGCGCGAGCTCTTCCGGGCGCATGCCTTCCAGGTGCGTCCTGAGCTGGCCACGGAGCTCCTCGCCGAGCCGCGGGTCATTGAGCGCCGAATCCACCGCCTGCCGCCTGGCCGCCGCGTACTCGAGCGCGTCCTGCAGCAGCTCGGTCAGGTAGAGCACGGCGACGCCCTGGGCGCGCAGTGCTTCCGCGAACGCGTCATGTTCCTGCTGCGCTCGTTCCGCCCATGGCAGGGCAGCGAACAGCATCCCGCACTTGTGCTGGGGCGTCAGCCTTCGAAGTTCCGCTCCTGGCCGGTGAACCAGCACCGTCCGCAGCCGCCCGACCTCGCTGTCTACCCCGTAGAAATCGGACACGTATCCCCCGGAAACATGTCTTCACACGCGATGGCGCACTTCGTGAATTACGAGAACTTCGCCGTGCGACATCCCCCGCGGGAAGTTATCACCGCTTCGGGGCGTGATTACGCATCCCGTGACGATGCAATTACCAAACCCGCCGTGCTGCCGTACCGGACAGGCACTTCCGCCCACACGGTCGTCTCCGCGGCGTCCCTGTCGCCTCCGTCGCCCCCGTCGCCCTGGGCACCGTTGGCGCCCCCGGCGCCGTCGTGGTCCGCGTGGTCGCTGTCCGCGCCGTGGGCGCTGTCAGCGTGCCCGTCGAGTGCCTGGCCGACGCTGACGCAGACCCCCCAGCGCAGCGAGAGCCGGGCGACGATGCCAAGGCCCCGCCCGCCGAGCGACCAGCTGGACGGCTCGTTCACCATCGGTACCGTGGGCCCGCCGCCGTCGCTCACCGCGACTTCAACGCTGTTCTGCCGCAGCGTCCACGAAACCTTCACAGTTCGACCCGGGAGCGGTCTAGCGTGCACCAGGGCATTGCTGATAAGTTCACTAATCACTAGCCCGGCGTCACAGGCCGTACCCTTGTAAACGCCCGCTTCGGTGAGGTCACCGATCAGGCGGCGGCGTGCCACGCCGACGCTAGAGGCTGTAAACGGGAGCACTAGCACGCTCGACGTAGCCACCTCCATAGACACACCCCGCCCCGCCCGTGGAACTGAACGAACCCGGTTACGAGCGGAATGCCCCGTGCGAACGCGGTGAAACCGTGTTCGGCGTATTTCGCGGGTGTTATCTGACAACATGTCCATGCTGTCCGGACGCGAGTACCCCGCCGGGAGGGTAACGTCAGGTCGTGGCCTTCGCATATTCCGACCAGGTAGCTGGGTGGCACCGTGGCTGACCCGACCGTTGTGGTTGACGACCTGCACGTGGTCTACCGCGTGTACGGGGCGGGCGGGAACAAGGGCACCGCCGCCACCGCGCTGATGCGCGTGGTCAAGCGGCAGCGTCGCGCGTCCATCCGCGAGGTGCACGCGATCCGCGGCATCTCGTTCGTGGTCAACCACGGCGACGTGGTCGGCGTCATCGGCCGGAACGGATCAGGGAAGTCCACGCTGCTGCGGGCCATCGCGGGGCTGCTCCCCGCCGAGAAGGGCGCCGTCTACACCACCGGCCAGGCGGCCCTGCTGGGCGTCAACGCCGCGCTCCTTGACGATCTCACCGGCGAGCGCAACGTGGTGCTCGGCTGCCTGGCGATGGGCATGCCCCCACAGGAGGTCAAGGCCCGCTACCAGCACATCGTGGACTTTTCCGGCGTCGGCCGGTTCATCGACCTGCCGATGCGCGCGTATTCGACCGGCATGGCGCAGCGCCTGCGGTTCGCGATCGCGTCGGCCAAGAGCCACGAGATCCTCATGATCGACGAGGCGCTGGCCACCGGTGACGCCGCCTTCCGCACCAAGAGCCACGACCGGATCAAGGAACTGCGCAACGAGGCCGGCACGGTGTTCCTGGTCGCGCACAACCTCGGCGAGATCGAGCAGAGCTGCAACCGGGTGCTGTGGATGGAGGCGGGCCAGATCCTGCGGGACAGCGACGACGTGCCCGGCGTCATCGACGAGTACCTGGCCGCGACCGGCGGCGAGCCGCGCGACCGGGAACAGGCCCGCCTGTAAGAACTGCCTACAGGTCCGCCCGGCGCAGGCTGAGCCGCATGACCGTGCCGCCGCTGGGCCGTGACTGGGCCACCACGGTCCCGTTCTGCGCGACGGCCAGGCGCCGCACGATGTACAGGCCGATGCCGACCCCGCCGAACCGGCGCCGGTCACCCGTCTCGCCCTGGACGAAGCGCTCGAAGATCCGCTCGTGGTCGCCAGGGGCGATCCCGATTCCCTCGTCCTCGACGTCCACCTCGATCATCGGCCCGGTCACCCGGGCCCGTACGGTCACGAGCCCGCCGGACGGCGAGTACTTGAACGCGTTCTCAAGCAGCTGCCCGACAATGATGTCGGTCGCCATCGCGTCGCCGTGCGCGAGCGGCAGGTCGTCAGGCACGTCAGCGACGACCTCGTGCCTGTCCGACAGCGGCCCGAACGAGGTGACCGTCGTCCGCAGCAGCACCGCCAGGTCGAAGGGGCCGTTGTTCACCGGCAGCTGGTCCGCCCCCGCCCGCGCGCCGAGCAGCAGCTGCTCGACCAGCCGGCCGAGCGAGCCCGCCCGCTCGGCGATCGTCCGCACCGCCGCCCGCCGGTCCGCGTCGGATAGCTGGTCCCACCGGCTGGCCAGCGTGGACGCGAAACCCTGCACGACGGTGATCGGGGTGCGCAGCTCGTGGCTCGTGGTGGCGAGGAACAGGTCCTTGGCCTCCTCGAGCTCCTTGGCGGCGGTAACGTCGCGGAAGTCGACGACCCGCTCGCCGCCGTCGCCGAGCGCGGTGCACAGCACGTCCAGCCAGCGCCCGCTGGCCAGCTTGTTGGTGCGCCGCTCGCCAGGCTCGGGCAGCGGGAACGGCGGGGGAGCGCCCATGACCTCACTGGCCGAGATGCCGGTGATCCGGTGCGCGGCCGGGTTCCACTGCTTGACCATGCCGTCCTCGTCGAGCACGGCGATGCCGTCGGCGCTGCCGTCGATGACCGCGCGCTCGTGCGCTCGCTGCCGGACCACTTCCTCGAACGCCATCGCATTGGTCAGCGCCACGCCGGCGTGCCCGGCGAGCAGCTCAAGGAGCTCAAGCTCGACGTGGCTGAGCGTGCGCCGGCTGTACAGGGCGTACAGCGCGCCGTACGGACGGCCGCCGACGTGCGAGAGGCTGAGCGCGATCGTGTGCAGGCCGGGCAGCGCGGACCAGATCAGGTCATCGAAACCGCCGGACTCGCCGGTCGCCATCATGACCGTCTTGCCGGACCGGAGCAGCTCGCCGACCAGGCTGCTGGACAGCGACGCCACGCGGCCGCGCAGCCTGGCGGGCAGGCCGGCGGTGGACACGAGCCGCAGCCGGTCGTCCTCGATCAGCACGAACCCGCCGGCGTCCGCACCGGTCAGCTCGCGCAGGCTCGCCGCGATCCGGTCGAGTACGGATTCGAGGTCGCGCTGCGCGTTCATGTCGGCGACCACGTCGCCGAGGCGGCGCACCACCCGGGCACGTTCGGCCATGTAGTGCCTGGCGACGTCGTCCTCGCCAGTCTGGTGGCAGATGCTGACCCAGCCGATCACCTCGCCGCCGCTGTCGGTCAGCGCGCTGGTGTCGATGCGCACGTCGAGTGCCAGCCCGTCCTTGCGTATCCGCCGGGTGGCGAAGGAGATCTGCCCGCCGCCGCGGACGCGCTCGAGCACCGCGTTGTGCTCGGCACTCAGCTCTTCAGGGATCATCGGCGGCTCGAGGCCCACCACCTCATCGGCAGCCCAGCCGAACATCCGCTCCGCGGCGGGGTTCCACAGCAGCACGGTGCGGTCCGTCCCGAACGCCACGATGGCATCCGCGGCGCTCTCGATCACTGCGCGCGCGGTCGCGTCCACCCGGTCTCTCGAGGCGGCGGTGTCCGTCTGCGCCACGCCAGCCCCCAGGAACGAAGGGTGTGCCTGCTTTGCCACCACACCTTCATCGTGCCACCTCAGGCCGCCTCGATCAGCGAAAGAGCATTACTTCCCTGGCGGATGATCCGCCAGCACCACACTGTGGCTGAGGATGCGGCTCGCGCCATCCCGACGGGCCAGGCTCTTCCGTGCCGGGCGCCATGGCACCTATAGTTCCGCTTAACCAGCGGGTAAATATTTGCTATAACAAAACTATTGACCACATGCGGCCGCGAGGACGCGGAAATGGACCAGGCAGAGCCTTACCCGGATCAGGGCCCGCCTGAGCAGCGCAGCGCTGAGCAGCAAGGCCCTGTGCAGCGGCAGCGTCGGCCAGAGCGCCGCCGCCAGCGGGAACGACTGCGCCCGCAAGAGCTGTGCCCGGAGGTGACGGACCGTCCCTCCCAGGCGCGACCGGTCACTGTCGTTCATCCCGTCATCGCGGGTTATGACGGCTCCACCTCCGCGCGCAACGCGCTCGCGTACGCGGCGGGCATGTCGCGACGGCTCGGCAGGCCGCTTCTGGTGGTGTACGTGACGTCGCCAGGCGTCTACTGCGAACCGCTGACCGGCCAGGTGGTCGGTCTCCCCAGAGACGCCGACACGCTCGAGCGCTGGCTGCTCAGCGAACTGGACCAGGTGACCGATCCGGGCGAGCTCGAAGTCCACGTGCGGACCCGTCGGGGCAGCCCGGCGCGGGAGCTGGCCGCGGTCGCGTCCGAATTCAGCGCCGACGCGCTGGTGATCGGCGCACCGAGGCGATTCTGGCACCACGTCGCGGGCTCGGTACCCGGCTGGCTCGCCCGGCACGCGAGCTGCCCGGTCATCGTGGTGCCATGACCCAGAACACTGATGCGCGGCACAAGATCGTGATCATCGGATCCGGGTTCGCCGGGATCGGGATGGGGATCGCGCTGCGGCAGGCCGGCTTCCGCGACTTCGTGATCCTGGAGAAAGCATCTGACTTCGGCGGGACATGGCGGGACAACCGCTATCCAGGGTGCGCCTGTGACGTGCCGTCACCGCTGTACTCGTTCTCCTTCGAGCTCAACCCATCGTGGTCGCGGCTGTTCGCGCCGCAGCCGGAGATCTGGGAGTACCTGCGGCGGTGCGCCGCCAAGTACGGGCTCGACTCCCATGTCCGGTTCGGCTGCCGCGTCGAGGCGGTGGAGTGGGACGACGCGGCCAGGCTGTGGACGGTGCGCACCGCGGACGGCGGCCTGTATCGCGCCCGCGCCGTGGTGTCCGGCGCGGGCGCCCTCCATATACCGTCCTATCCGGAGGTGCCAGGGCAGGACGCGTTCGGCGGGACCTCGTTTCACTCGTCATGCTGGGACGCCTCTGTCGACCTGACGGGCAAGCGAGTGGCCGTCATCGGCACTGGCGCGTCCGCGGTGCAGATCGTCCCCGCCGTGGCCAGGAAAGCCGCGCGGCTCACGGTATTCCAGCGCACGCCGCCGTGGCTCACGCCGCGGTCTGACGTCGCCATTCCTGACGCGATGCGCGGTGCGCTGCGCAGCGTCCCTGGCGCGGCCCGCGGCCTGCGCTACGCCATCTACTGGATGCTGGAGATGCAGGCACCCGGCTTCGCGGTCGATCCACGGCTGATGGCCCCGGCCGCGGCGCTGGCGCGCCGGCACCTGGAACGGCAGGTCCACGATCCCGGGCTGCGCGCGCGGCTGACTCCGGACTACACGATCGGCTGCAAGCGGATCCTGCTGTCATCGGACTACTATCCCGCCCTGCAGCGGCCGAACGTTGACCTCGTCACCGACAGCATCAGCCAGATCGTCCCGTCGGGCGTCGTGACCGCGGACGGGCGCCTGCACGAGGCCGACATCCTCGTGTACGCGACCGGGTTCCGGGTCATCAGCGCCGCGGACGAGCTGAACGTGACGGGCCGGGGCGGCCGCAAGCTCAGCGAGGCCTGGGCGGCCGGCGTCGAGGCCTATCGCGGGATCACGGTCCCCGGATTCCCGAACTTCTTCCTGCTGCTCGGCCCGAACACGGGACTGGGCCACACCTCGGTCGTCTTCATGATCGAGAGCCAGATCCAGCACGTGCTCAGCTGCCTGCGGATCCTGTCACGGGAAAGAGCCAGCACGATCGAGGCCAGGACGCCGCCGACGCGCGAGTACAACGACGCCCTGCAGCGGCGGCTGCGCCGCGCGGTCTGGAGCGCGGGCGGATGCCGCAGCTGGTACCTCGACGACGGCGGGGTCAACCGGGCCCTGTGGCCGGGATTCTCCTTCGAGTACTGGGCGCGCACCCGCCGGGCACGCCGCTCCGACTACGACGTGAACGCCTGAGGGCGTCCCCGGCGCGGCTTGAAGCTCGCCGGCAGCCGCTACGCGGAAAAGACGAAGCTGGCCCGCGTTTGCGCAGGCCAGCCTTACAGTGAGAGTGGGCGAGGAGGGATTTGAACCCTCACATCCTTTCGGACACACGGACCTGAACCGTGCGCGTCTGCCGTTCCGCCACCCGCCCCGGGCGAGGACTTAGATTAGCACGGCCTCAGGTGCACTCGTACCGCGGATACCATCAGGTACGAAAGACGGCGGAGGGAGGCGGGCGCGTGGGAGTTCTGCAACGCTTCGAACGCAGGCTCGAGGGCATGGTCGAGGGGGCCTTCGCACGTGCCTTCAAGTCGGAACTGCAGCCGGTCGAGGTCGCCAGCGCCGTTCAGCGCGAGATGGACGACCGGGCCGCGATCGTTGCCCAGGGCCGCACGCTGGTGCCGAACGACTTCGTCGTGGAGGTCGCGCAGAGCGACCGTGAGCGGCTGGACGTGTACGCCGACAGCCTCGGCACGGAACTGGCCACCCTGGCCAGGGACTACGCGAGAGAGCAGGGGTACTCGTTCGTCGGGCCGGTGCGGATGCGGTTCGAGGGCGTGCCTGACCTCACGACAGGGACATTCCGCATCCGGTCCGGCGTGATCCGGGGCCACACCGTCGAGGCGGGCGAGGTGCGCCAGCCGGTCAGCGACCTGCCGCGGGCGCCCGGCCCGCAGTTCTACGGCACGCCCCGGCTCGTCGTCGGTCCCGGCGGCGCGATGGAGGCAGGCAGCACGTACGAGCTCCAGACCCCGGTCACCCTGCTTGGCCGTGGCACCGACTGCGACCTGCGGCTTGTCGACGCAGGCGTTTCCCGGCACCACGCTGAGCTGCGCGTTGAGGACGGCCACGTCGTCCTCGTCGACCTGGGGTCCACCAACGGAACGTACGTCAACGGCCAGCCGGTACGCCGTGTCGGCCTCACCGACGGCACGCACGTCACGCTCGGCCGCACCACGCTGGTCTTCCGGCAGGACGACAGGTACTAGACACCCGCCAGACAGGTAACCAGACGACTTAGGACTGACTACCCTAAGGGCAGCAAAACCGAAAGCGCCGAAGAAGCCGAGGACATCGCACGGGATGAACGCCCTTACCCTCACCCTCATCAGGGTGGCCTTCCTGGCCGTCTTGTGGCTCTTCGTCATCGCTGCCATCGGCGTCGTGCGCACTGACCTGTTCGGGACGACGGCGAAGGCGCGCCGTGCGCGTAGCCGGCCACCGCAGCGGCAGCCCCAGCGGCCGCCGCGGCAGCCGCGGCCGGGGCGGGGTACCCCGCGCTTCCTCGTTGTCACAGAAGGCGGCCTGAGCGGCTTGAGCATCGACCTGACAGACCAGCAAATTACGCTAGGGCGCGCGAATGACGCCACGCTAGTACTCAATGACGACTACGCTTCAAGCCGACATGCCCGGATATTTCCGCAGGACGGACAGTGGATCGTTGAAGATCTCGGTTCGACTAACGGGACCTACCTGGACCGCCAGAAGGTGACCCGGCCCACGCCGGTGCCAATGGGCGTGCCGATCCGCATTGGCAAGACCGTTCTGGAACTACGCAGATGACACTTGCACTCCGCTACGCGGTACGCTCCGACGTCGGTCTCCTCCGTGAGGGGAACGAGGATTCGGCGTACGCGGGGCCGCACCTGCTCGCGGTCGCCGACGGCATGGGGGGCCATGCCGCCGGCGAGGTGGCGAGCGCCGCGACGATCGCCGCGCTCTCCCCGCTCGACGCCGAACACCCGGGGGCTGACCTCGTGAGCGCGCTCGCGGACGCGGTCGCGACCGCCAACTTGCGGTTGCAGGAGCTGATCATCTCCGACCCGTCGATCGAGGGCATGGGCACGACGCTGACCGCGCTGCTGTGGTCCGACGGCCACGCGGCGTTCTGCCATATCGGTGACTCGCGCGCGTACCTGCTGCGCAACGGGCAGTTCTACCAGATAACGCATGACCACACGCTTGTCCAGTCGCTGGTGGACGAGGGCAAGATCACCGAGGACGACGTGGCAACGCACCCGCACCGGTCGCTGCTGCTGCGGGCGCTCGACGGCAGGACGGTCGCCGAGCCGGATCTCTTCCCGCACGAGACGATGGCGGGCGACCGCTACCTGCTCTGCTCAGACGGCCTGTCCGGCGTGGTGACCGAGCAGACGCTGCAGCAGACGCTCAGCTCGGTGTGGGACCTGGAAAAGGTCACGCTGCAGCTAGTCGAACTCGCGATCAGGGGCGGCGGTCCGGACAACATCACCTGCATCGTGGCCGATGTCGTGGACACCGAGACCACCGCGATGCCGCCGAGCCGGGTCCCGATGCTGGCAGGCGCCGCGTCACAGGGTTCCCCGGCCGAGTTGCGGTCGACGGCACGGCAGAGTTCCCCGGCGACCCGGGCGATGCGGCTGACGCGGACCGCACCCCAGCAGGCCGTTCCCGACGAGGAGAACACAGGTATCTGGAGCGCCGCTTACAGCACCGGTTTCAACGGACAGGCCGGCACGCAAGACGCGGGCGACAGCGGCAATGGCGGCGGGCGGCACAGCCACCGTGCACGGCGGCGGTTCGACGAGGACGAAGACGAGGACGACTACACCGCGCCGGCCGAGGGCAGGCGGCGGTGGCCGATCGTGACGATGGTGCTCGTGCTGCTGGTCCTGGTGATCGGCGGCGGCCTGTACGGCGGCTGGCGCTACCTGCAGGGGCAGTACTACGTCGGCGTGCAGGACGGCAACGTGGCGATCTTCCGCGGCGTCAACCAGAGCCTTGCCGGGATCAGCCTGTCCAGCCTCGTGCAGCGCACGGACCTGCCGATCACCCAGGTCCCGGCGGGCAGCCAGGACATGATCAAGCAGACGATCGCGAAGGGCAGCCTGTCCAGCGCGCAGAGCCTCGTCGGCGGGCTCGTCGGCCAGGTCGCCAACTGCCGCGACGAATGGCAGAAGCTGGCCAACTGGCAGGCCGCGGAAGTCCACTACCAGTCCGAGCAGGCCGCGTTCCAGGCCAAGAAGACCAAGATCAGGCCGAAGAGCCCGGGTTCGCAGCCGTCGACGCCTGACGCGGCCGACTGCGCGCCCGCGTCGGCGTTCGGCATCCTGGTGAGCAGCCAGCCCGTGACCACGCCGCCGATCACGCCGGCCACGGGAGCGACCGCCACGCCGACCGCGAAGGCGTCGCCCGGCAAGACCGGGGTGAGGGCGACGCCGACCGCGAGGGCGTCGGCGCCCGCGTGAGCAGCGTAACAATGCCGTCCCCGGCGCTGGGCAGCCAGCCGCCGGAGGACATCACTGCCGGCCGCAGGCGCACCGAGCTGAGCATGCTGATGTTCGCGTTCGCCATCGTCGCGTTCGCGTTCGCCAGCACCGCGTTCAGCCTCAAGGGCCAGCGGCTGTCGACCTTCGTCGCGATCATGATCGCGTTTATCGCGATCATGATCGGTGCCCACCTGGCGGTACGGCGCTGGGCGCCGTACGCCGACCCGCTGCTGCTGCCGCTCGCGGCCATACTCAACGGGCTCGGGCTCGTGATGATCTACCGGCTGCACGAGGCCGGCCGGAACGGCAATGCCGGCCCCGTCAGCACCGCTGGAAACACGATCCCGATAACGACGCTGAGCTCGTCGGCGGTAACCCTGCAGATCGTCTACACGGTGCTCGGCATCGGCTGTTTCGTGGCCTTTCTCGTGTTCGTCAAGGAACCTCGGGTGCTGCAGCGCTACACCTACCTGCTTGGCCTCGTCGGGGTCTTCCTGATCGCGCTGCCGGCGTTCCTGCCGTCCAGCATCAGCGGCGTGGCCGGCACCGGCGCGAAGATCCAGATAAGCCTTGGCGGCTTCACCATCCAGCCGGAGGAGTTCGCCAAGCTGGCTCTTGCCGCGTTCTTCGCCGGCTACCTGGTTGCCAAGCGCGACGTGCTGTCGCTGGCCGGGCGGCGGGTGCTCGGCGTTGACCTGCCCAGGGGCCGCGACCTTGGGCCGATCGCGCTGATCTGGCTGGCGAGCCTGCTGCTGCTTGTCTTCGAGAGCGACATCGGCACCAGCGCCGTGTTCATGGGCCTGTTCGTGGCGATGATCTACATCGCCACCTCGCGGACCTCCTGGCTGCTGATCGGGTTCATCAGCTTCATCGGCGGCGCATTCCTCGCCGCCAAGCTCTTCTCCCACGTCGGCCTGCGGTTCAGCGTCTGGCTGCACCCGTTCAGCACGCAGAACCTCATCGACTACCCGCAGCCGTCCTACCAGACGGTGCAGGGGCTGTACGGGATGGCCAACGGCGGCCTGCTCGGCCGGGGCCTCGGAAACGGGCTGCCGTACTGGACGCCGCTGGTGCAGAGCGACTTCATCTTCACCGCGTTCGGAGAGGAGCTCGGCCTGGCCGGAGTCATGGCGCTGCTGCTGGTCTACGGCCTGATCGTGCAGCGCGGGCTGCGCACCGCGGTCATGATCAAAGACCCGTACTCGAAACTGCTCGCGGGCGGCCTTTCGTTCATGCTCGCGCTGCAGGTCTTCGTGATCGTCGGCGGCGTGACACGGCTGATCCCGCTCACCGGCATCACCACCCCGTTCCTGTCCCAGGGCGGCTCGAGCCTGGTAGCGAGCTGGGTCCTGATCGCGGTGCTGGTGCGGCTGTCTGATACGGCGCGGCGCCCGCCGCCACGTCCGATTCAGGAAGAGGGACTGACCCAGGTGGTGTCGGTGAAGTGAACCGTGCGCTGAAGCGGATCTCGATCGCGGTGCTGGTCATGTTCCTGCTGCTCATGATCAACGTGAACTACCTGCAGGCGTTCGAGACGTCGAGCCTGTCGACGAGGCCCGACAACATCCGTGCGGTCTCCGAGGCGAACCAGTACGAGCGCGGCGACATCGTCACCGCGGACGGCGTCGTCATCGCGGGCACCAAGCCCTCCAACGACTTCTACAAGTACCAGCGGTACTACACCGACGGCCCTGTTTACGCGCCCGTCACCGGGTACGACACGATCTACAGCACCAGCGGCGTGGAGCACGAGGAGGACGCCCTGCTCTCCGGCAACGGGTCGCAGCTGGCCTTCCGCAACTTCATCGACATGATCACGAACAAGCCGCAGAAAGGCGCCACGGTACAGCTCACGATCAACTCCAGGGCGCAGCTCGCCGCGTACGCGGGGCTGGCGGAGATCCTCAAGGGCACCGGCCACGTCGGCGGGGTGGTCGCACTCAACCCGGCCACCGGCGCCATCCTGGCGATGGCGTCCTATCCCAGCTACGACCCGAACCTGCTGGCCAGCCACAACGGCACCGAGGTGAACACCGTGGACAAGGCCCTGCTGACGCAGAGCCCGAGCCCGCTGCTGAACAACGCCACCCAGACGACCCTGCCACCCGGCTCCACCTTCAAGATCGTCACGAGCTCGGCCTGGTTCACCCAGGACCCCACGCGCACCACCAGCAGCATGGTCTATTCCCCGCAGGTGCTGACGCTGCCGCAGACGGTCAACAAGCTGCACAACGACGGCGGCGAGATATGCGGCTCGGCGGGCGCCAACGGCCAGACCACGATCCTGTGGGCGTTCTCGCAGTCCTGCGACACCACGTTCGGCAACCTCGGCATCGACCTCGGCGGGACGGCGCTGAACAGCATGGCCGAGCGGTTCGGCATGAACGACCCCGATCTGAACGTCCCCGGCGTCACGATGGCGCCGAGCCAGTACATCGTTCCCCCGAGCCAGGCACTGACCGCGTTCTCCGCCATCGGCCAGTACAGCGACACCGTGACACCACTGCAGGAGGCGATGTTCGCGGCGGCGATCGCCGACAACGGCACGCTGATGAAGCCCTACCTCATCCAGCAGGTCACGGCGTCCGACCTGTCGGTCGTCCAGTCGACGACGCCATCGGTGCTGAACCCGTCGGTGGTCAGTCCCGCGATCGCCAATGACGTGAAGCAGATGATGATCGCGGTGGTCCAGCAGCCTCAGGGCACGGCGTTCGCCTTTAACCAGGGCAACGAGAACGGCCTGATCATCGCCGGGAAGACGGGTACGGCGCAGAACCTGCTCAACGGCGTGAGCCCGAACCCCGACGCGGTCTTCACCGCCTTCGCGCCAGCGAACAACCCGAAGATCGCTGTTGGCGTCATAGTGCAAGGCGGGGGTTATGGCGCCGCCTCGGCAGCGCCGATCGCCGTCAAGGTCATCGAGGCCTACCTGGCTACCCTGGGGATACAGTGAGCGAGTACGTCGTCCTCGACGGCCGCTATGCGCTGGTCGAGCGGATCGCGTCGGGCGGCATGGGTGAGGTCTGGCGCGGTATCGACCAGGTCCTCGGCCGTCCGGTTGCGGTGAAGCTGCTGTCGGCCGGGCACGCCGGCGACGAGCTGTTCCGCGCCCGGTTCCGCGCCGAGGCGCGGTACGCCGCGGCGCTGTCTCACCCGTACATAGCGCGGGTTTTCGACTACGGCGAGTCGAGCCCGCTCGGCGGCCCGTACCTGGTCATGGAGCTCGTCGACGGCGAGCCGCTGTCCGCGATCCTCGAGCGGGTCGGCCGGCTGTCCCCGGACATCACGCTGGAAATCGTCAGCCAGGCGGCGCGCGCCCTTGACGCGGCGCACCAGACGGGCATCGTGCACCGGGACATCAAGCCGGGCAACCTGCTGATCATGGCCGACGGCACGACGAAGATCACCGACTTCGGCATCGCGAAGGCACGCGAGACGCAGAATGCCGCGCAGCTGACCGCGACCGGAATCGTGATGGGCACGGCACTCTACGTTTCGCCCGAGCAGGCGACCGGCTCGAATGTCACCGGGTCGTCTGACATCTACTCGCTGGGCATCGTCGCCTACGAGTGCCTGGCCGGCGAGCCGCCGTTCGTCGCGGACCAGCCGCTGACGATCGCCATCATGCACAAGCACGACCCGGTGCCGCCGCTGCCCGCCGACGTGCCAAGGCCGGTCAGCGACCTGGTGCTCGCGATGCTCGCGAAGACCCCGGAGGGCCGGCCGGAATCGGCACGGCACGTGGCTGACCGCGCGGATGTGATCAGGGCGGCCCGCGCACGGTCGGGCGGCCGGATCTCCACGACCGCGGGGCTGCCGGTCGTGCCCGGCTATCCGACCACGCCCACGGACGGTCATCGCTATCCCGAACGGACCGGCCGTTTCCCCCTCAGCCGCCACCGCCTGGCGGCGGCCGGAGTGGGCGTGGCGCTCTGCGGCGTGGCCGCGATCGTGGCCGTGCTGCTGACGTCTGGCGGCCATCACATGTCGATGACCGGCGCCACCTCGCCGGCCCCGCCGGCAAGCCAGGTAGTGCCGCCGGCTACGGCGTCGGTCCGGCCAACACCGGTCAGTAGCAGTGTCCCAGGCACTACTCTAGAGACGGCACCGCAGACGACCGCGGCCCCGTCGGCGCAGCCGACGCGGAGCCGCCCGTCTCCGAGGCCAACACAAGACGCGCTGCCGACGAAAGCGTCGCCGACGGCGTCCGCGTCGAATTCGGCGTCGCCCTCGACGTCGGTGACGACGGGGTCCGGTTCGCCGAGTGCGAACTCGTCCGCGTCGAGCCCGGCGCCGTCCCCTAGCGCGGGGGCGACCGGGGCGACCGAGGGATCGAACTGATGATGCAGGGTGGTTTGGAAAAGTGCGAGACGTGACACAGCCCCGACTGCTCGGTGACCGGTACGAGCTAGAAGGTGTCGTCGGACGGGGCGGCATGGCGGAGGTCTACCGCGCCCGCGACATCCGGCTTGACCGGATTGTCGCTATCAAGACCCTCCGCGCCGATCTCGCCAGGGACCAGATCTTCCAGGCACGGTTCCGCCGCGAGGCGCAATCGGCGGCATCGCTGAACAACCCGTCGATCGTGGCGGTGTATGACACCGGCGAGGACCTGTCGACCGGTGTGCCGGTCCCGTACATCGTGATGGAGTACGTGGACGGGCGGACCGTCCGGGACCTGCTGATCGAGGGACACCGGCTGCTGCCAGAACGCTCGCTGGAGATCATCAGCGGGGTGCTGCGCGCCCTGGAGTACAGCCACCAGGCGGGGATCGTGCACCGGGACATCAAGCCCGGGAACGTGATGGTCACCCGCAACGGCGACGTCAAGGTGATGGACTTCGGCATCGCCCGTGCGATGAGCGACGCGCAGGCCACCATGACGCAGACCGCCCAGGTCATCGGCACCGCGCAGTACCTGTCACCTGAGCAGGCCAGGGGCGAGCGAGTGGACTCGCGCAGCGACCTGTACTCCACCGGCTGCCTGCTGTACGAGCTGCTCACCGGCCGGCCGCCGTTCACCGGCGACTCTCCGGTGGCGATCGCCTACCAGCACGTGCGGGAGAACCCGATCCCGCCGTCCCGGCTGGACCCGGATATCCCGCCGTGGGCGGACGCGATCGTGCTCAAGGCGATGGCGAAGCCGCCGAACGAGCGGTACCAGACCGCGGCGGAAATGCAGGCCGACATCCAGCGCGCGGCCTCGGGCATGCAGGTGGCCGCGATGGCACCGCCGCCCACGCGCGGCGACTACTACGGGTACCCGGAGCAGCGCACCCAGCGGATGGGACCGCAGACCATGATGGGCGGGGGCGCGACGGCGGCCTCGCCATACCAGCAGACGGGCTATGGCGACTACGACGGCGGCGACGGACCGCCCAGGCGCAGCTGGGCACGGCGCTGGCTGCCCTGGCTCATCCCCGCGCTTGTCGTGATCGCCGCGGTCATCGTCGCCGCCATGATGCTGACCGGCAACAGCAAGACCCTGACCGTCCCGGCAGTGAACGGCCTCGCCCAGGCACAGGCCGTCGCGCAGATCAAGGCCGAGGGCCTGAACCCCGTCGTGGTCTCGCAGAACAACGCGAACGTGCAGCAGGGCCTGGTGATCGACACCAACCCGGCTGGCGGCAGCAGTATCAGCAAGGGCGGCACGGTCGACGTCTACGTCTCCGCGGGTGCGGCCAACATCGTGCTGCCGGACGTCGTGGGCGACCAGCAGCTGGTGGCACAGCAGAAGCTGACGAGTGCGGGCTTCATTAACGTCGCGATCCAGCCGGACCCGGCATCCACCCTGCCGTCGGGCGAGGTGGACCACATGACGCCCTCCCCCGGCGGCAAGTACGCGCCGAACACCTCGATCACGCTCTACATCTCGGGGGGCGGCATCCAGGTGCCGATGGTGACCGGCCTGACGGTCGACAGCGCCACGAACGAGCTGCGCAGCTACGGGTTCCAGGTCAGCATCGACTACAACGCGGGCCCGGCCGGCACGCAGCCGGGGATCGTCTGGAACCAGAATCCCCAGCAGGGCACGACTGAGCCGAAGAACTCCGTCGTGACACTGCAGGTCCAGCCGCCGGCCACCGCGAGCCCGACGCCGACGCCGACCGTGACCAGTTCCGCCACGGCGACTCCCACCCCGACCGTATCGTCGACCCCGACCCCGACCAGCGGCAGCCCCGGCCCCTGAGCCGACGGCGTGCACTACGCTTACCCCGGAGAGTCGCAGTCCCCGAGCAGGAGGTGCGCGGTGCCCAAGTCCCGCGTCCGGAAGAAGCCGGTCTATACGCCGCCGTCGACACGGTCGGCGAAACGGAAAGTCAGCCCGCCCTGGCTCGCCCCGACGATGGTCGGCTGCCTCGTCGTCGGCCTGGCCTGGATCGCGGTGGACTACGTGACTCAGTCCGACATGCCCGGCCTGTCCGCGCTCGGCGAGTGGAACCTGGTCTGCGGGTTCGTGCTGATCGTCGCAGGCGTGGTGCTCGCCACACGGTGGCGCTGACCGCTACGGGTTCAGCTGGCCCTTCCTTACGACGACGGCGACCGCCAGGATGACGAGGACCGCGACGGTCGCGGCCACCTGGATCGCCGTCCGGTTCCTGCGCGGCGCGTACGCGTAGGCCGCGGTGATCAGCGCACCGACGATAAGGCCGCCCACGTGGTCCTGCCACGCGATCGTGCTGCGGTAGATAAAGCTGAACGCCAGGTTGATCGCGATCAGCAGCACGATGCCGCGGCTGTCCAGGTTGAGCCGCCTGGAGGCCACGAACCAGGCGCCGAAGAGGCCGAAGATCGCGCCGGAGGCGCCCAGCGCAGGCTGGTTCGCGGGCGCCAGGTAGAAGAACAGCACGCTGCCGCCGAGCGCGCTGAGCAGGTACACGGACAGGAAGCGGACGCGGCCGAGCAGCTGCTCAAGACCCGGGCCCACGATCCACAGCGCCCACATGTTGAAGGCGATGTCCAGGATGCCGAGACTGCCGGTGCCGGGCAGGAACGCGGATGTAAGCAGCCGGTACCACTGGCCTGCCGCGACGCCCTGCAACGGCGGGCCGGCGTATCCGATCATCCACCAGTCTTCCGCGAGGCTGGGGTGCGCCAGCTCGACCAGGTACAGCAGCACGTTAAGGCCGAGCAGGGTCCACGTGACGGTCGCCGTCCTGGCGGGCCGGCCGCCGAACACCGTCCTGGCCGGCCGGGCAGGCCGGCCACCAGGGCCGCCGCCGCGCACGCATTCCACGCACTGCTGCCCGACTGCCGCCTGGCGCAGGCAGTCGGGGCATGCGTGCCTACCGCACCGGACGCAGGAAACCCACGTCTCCCTGTCCGGATGCCGGTAACAGGTGGGAGGGCTGTCCTGCCCCGAGGGGCTGGCCTGGTCGCCCGGTGCGGTCATGGGGGTTACCGTCGCCTAGCCGCGCTCGATGGTGACCGACTGCAGGACCACATCGGTCACCGGCCGGTCACCAGAGCTGGTCTTCACCTGGCTGATCTTGTCCACGACGTCGGCACCGCCGATGACCTCACCGAAGATCGTGTGCTTGCCGTTGAGCCACGGCGTGGGGGCCACGGTGATGAAGAACTGCGATCCGTTGGTCCCGGGGCCGGCGTTGGCCATCGCCAGCAGGTACTTCTTGTCGAACCGCAGGTCGGGGTGGATCTCGTCGGCGAACCGGTAACCCGGGCCGCCGGTGCCGGTGCCGAGCGGGTCCCCGCCCTGGATCATGAACCCTGGGATGACCCGGTGGAAGACGGTGCCGTCGTAGAGCCTTTCCTTGGTCACGGCCCGCGTCCGCGGGTGCGTCCACTCCCGGCCGCCCTCGGCGAGCTCGACGAAGTTCTTCACGGTCTTCGGCGCCTGGTCAGGGAACAGCCGGACGGTGACCGTTCCCTGCGTCGTCGTCAGCGTCGCGGTCAGCTTTTCGGTCATGCTAATGACTCCGGTTCAGCTTCGCGGGCCGGGCTTTCCGGCTCCTGCGCGCACCTGCGCGTCGCGCACTTATCCACCGTACCGGCTCTACGTCACTGGCGGCCCGCCGCGCGCCGGCGATGATTGAACCCCGCGACGCAGGGAACCTTTGGGATGCGAGAGCAGGATGGGGAGGGTAAATCGTGTTCTACGCAAAGGCAAACGGTCAGGGCAGCGACCCGACCAGGACCGCGTTCGTCGTCAGGGCGAGGGACTGGGGCGCGAGCGCCGGCCAGACGGCCGCGGCGGCGGCGCAGGGCGTAGGCAGCGCAGCTCAGACGGCGGCCGTGGGAGTCGGCAAGGGCGTCCGCCAGGGCGTGTACAGCGTACGCGTCTGGGCCGCGCCGCGGCTGGAGAGCGCAGCCGGCTACACCACGACGACGGTCGCGCCCAAGGTTTCCTCGGCGCTGATGGTCACCGCCCGGCAGGTTCGCCCCGAGGACGTGACCCAGAAGAAGGGCCGCTCGGTGCTCACCTGGTCCATCCTCGCCGCGGCCGTGGTCGCGGCGGCGGGCGCCGCCGCCGCCCTGGTCAGGTACCGGTACCGCGCCGCGATGGCGGAGGGCGCCGAGGACGACGAATTCGACGCCGTCGGCCCGGCCGGCGAGACCACCGGCACGCCGGCGGGGGAGGCCGCGCCGGCGGGCGCCGCGGGTGTTTCCGGCCCGGCCGAGACCAAAACCGATGCCGAAGTGAACGGGCGGGTTTCTGCATCCGGCTGGTAACACCGGGCCGCAGGTGATCTCTTGACACTTTGCGGATGCACGTTCATTTTGAATACGGAATCCGTGTCCCACTCCGGGAGGAACGTCATGACTGGGTGGGACGTGCAGCTCACGGAGCTTGAGGCGGAATTTCCCGGGTGGCACGTCTGGCGCAGCAATGCCGGGCGCTGGTGGGCCACCAGGACAGGGAACGTCTTGCGCCGCGATGAACTCGGTTCCGGGCGAGTCATGACGGTGGACGCGGATGAGGCGGGCTCACTTCGCGACCAGCTTCTCCTGCAAGCCCGGCTCGACCGCGAGGGCAGCGGATAGCGGTTGTTACTTAACGGGTTCTGAGTGTTACCTTAACGGGTTCCGAAGAGCGGATCGGATACGGTCAGTCAGTCGGCGAGGACGACAAAGGGAAAGCACTTCCGTCGATAACCGGACATACCGATCTACGGAGTGAATACCGTGAGTGACCGGAACATACGGACCGCCGGCAACACCCGGTGGCTCGTCTGGACCGCGGCGGCCTGTATCACTGTTTCGCTTCTCGCGATGATCGCGATCTCCGTCGCGGGCCCGTCGATCGGCGTGCCAGCGATGCCGCATACGACGGGGGCGCCGCCGTGGTGGGTGTCGGCGCGGCTGCCGAACGACACCGTGCTGTTCACCCTGTGGGGCGCCGCGGTCGTCGCCGCGGTCGGCGTCGGCGCCGGCCTGATCGCGGTGGCCCGCGGCGCACGGCCGCGGGTGCGGGCGCTGCTCGCGGTCTCGTTCATCGCTGTCGCCGCGTTCGTGGTGCTGCCGCCGGCCGGCACCACCGACACGCAGTCCTACGCCATCGACGGCAACATGGTGGTCCTCGGGCACAGCCCGTACGTGGACACTCCGAAGCAGGCCGCGCAACTGGGCGACGTGCTCGCCCGGAACAGCCCGGTCACCTGGCAGCACTCGCTGTCGGATTACGGGCCGCTGGCCACCGCGGAGGAGTGGGTTTCGGCCGAGCTCGGCGGCTCCTCGCTGGCGCAGATCACGTTCTGGCTGAAGCTGTGGGTGGCGATCGCGTTCGGTGCCGTGACGCTGATGCTTGACAGGGTGCTGCGCGGGGATCCGGCGATGCGATTGCGCGCGCACCTGCTCTGGTCAGTGAACCCGCTGGTCATCTGGGAGATCGTGGCCAGCGGGCACATCGACGGCCTGGCCGTGGCTTTCGGCCTGGCCGGGCTGGTGGTTGTGCGCTTCGCCCCGCCAGGCAAGGAGCCGACACTGCCGCGTTCCCTGGCCGCCGGGGCGCTGATCGGGGCCGCCGTGGCCATCAAGTCCCCGTTCGCGCTGTTCGCGCTGGGCGCCGTGTGGGCGCTGCGGCGTTCGCCGGCTGCCGTCGGCTCGCTCGCGGCCGGCCTGCTCGCGGTAGTCGTCCCCTCATACGCGATCGCCGGGGCGCCCGCGGTGAAGGTCCTTTTCCAGCGTGGGAACCAGGTGACCTGGGACAATCTCTACCAGGTCTTCTACCGACCGTTCGGGGCCGCGGGGAAGTTCGGCGCGGACCACGTGCCCCCGCACCTGGTCACGATCGCCCTGATCTTGTTCATCGCGATGTCGGTGCTCGCGCTGTTCCGGCTGCCGGATCGTGTTCCGGGGCTGCCCGCGGTCACCCCGGCGCTGGCGCTGAGCCTGGGCTGGATCTTCTTCTGGCCGTACCAGCGCCCTTGGTACGACGTGATGATCATCGCACTGCTCGCGCTATACCCGCGCTCGTGGCTCGACTGGGTGGTTCTCGTCCGGCTATGCTTCGGGGCCATCACGTACATGGAGGCCACGGCCCTGTCGCATTTCCTGTGGCTGCAGAAGGTGCAGCTCTTCCAGGGGGAGTGGATAACGTCCAGCGTGCGCCTGCTGTGCGCGGCGGCATTCGTCTTCATGTGCATATCCGGGCGGTGGGGACTGCGGTCCAGCCGCCCGCCGACAGGCGTCAGGCCGCCGTCGGTGCTGCAGCCGCAGACTTAGCCCCCCCTGTGGACAACCGTGTGCGCACCGGTGTGCATAACCTTGTGGATAACAACTCGGTGCTGGGAGGCGATCCGGGATGTACCCCCACGAAGACTCCGACTCCGACGCTGACATGATCACCATGACCCCGCCGCGCTGGCAGCGCTGGCGGCCCAGGCGGCCTGTCGCGATCGCGGGCGTGGCGATCGTGGCACTGGCGGGCGGCGCCGGTGTCGGATACGCGGCGACGCAGTTGCTTGCCACAGGATCCACCGCGCAGACCGCGGTGCTCTCCGCCGCGTCGCCGTCCGCCGCCTCCGCACCCGCAGGTGCCGGCCCGCTCGGCCTCATCGGGCTGGCTGCGGGCGTGCTGCACGGCCAGTTCACCGTGCCCAGGTCAGGCGGCGGCTATCAGACTGTGGACGTGCAGGACGGCACGGTCACCGCGGTGAGCCCGGGTTCGGTGACCGTAAAGAGCGCCGACGGGTTCACCGCGAGCTATACGGTGACCAGCAAGACGCTGGTCGACGCGCGGGCCGCGGGGATCGGGGCAGTGCATAAGGGCGACACGATCGTCGTGACCGCGACCGTCAGCGGCTCGACGCCAGCCGCCGCCAGCATCGTCGACCTGACCGAGGTCAAGGCGGGCCGCGCCTCGTTCGGCTTCCGCGTGCGTGTCAGCCTGCCGGTGCGGCCGACGGCGCCGGCTCAGCCGCCGAGCGCCTGAGATAGCGCGCCGGCCAGGCGCAGTCGATGAACGCGTCGAGCAGCGAGGTCAGCGGGCCGGCGGCCTCGATAGCCGACGGCCGCGCGACACCGAACGCCGCGGCCTCCGTCACCGGTCCGGCCAGCCGCCACTGCGGCTCGTCAGGCGGGCACAGCCACTGATCCAGGTCGGCCCGCGCCCGGATGGCCGCCCACGTGTGCGCCGCGAGAGCGCCAGGGCTGATCCGGGAACCGAGCACGCCTGCCCGCGCGGCGACCGCCGCGTCCACCGCGTGAGACGTGGCGCACTGGCTGACCCGGGCCGGCAGCTCCCTGAGCAGGGCGAGGCGGGCCGGCCTTGGCACCGGCACCGGCCAGCCCGTCAGGTGCGCGAGCACGGCGAGCTCCGCCCACGCCCGTACCCACGGGAAGTCGTCGAGCGCGCGCTGCGCGAGGCGCATGTCCCGCAGCGTGCACGGGCGGCGGGCACATTCCGCCCCGCACGTGGCTGACCGTGGGTGCACGATCTCCCGCGCGTCTACGGTGCGCGGGACAGTCGCCGCCTCTCGTTCCGTATCATCGTTGATCCTCACCAGGACAGGCAGGTCCATCCCGTCCGCGAACACCGCGGCCTGCCCGGGGGGCAGCGTGACAAGATAACGCGACTGCTGGGGTGTGGCGTTCATCGTCGCCCCCACCGCGTCCCTGTCGTCGGCGGCGGGGAGGCGGTGCGCGATCTTCACCGCGGTGTTCTTGATCACGTCAGGGATCAGCCGGGCCGGGATCTGCTCGGCGATGACCAGGCCCTCGCCGTACGCACGGATCTCCGCGAGCAGGGCGGCGAACGTCTCGACGGCGTGCCCGGCGGCCCCTGGCCCGCCGCCCGCGGTCATCCCGGCGGCCTCGGGGCGGCGGAGCAGCCGGTGCGCCTCTTCGATCACGGTCAGGTGGCTCAGCGCGCCGGTCCCGCGCGGCGGCGGCCCCGCCGAGCGGCGGGTCAGCCGCAGGTGCTCGGCGAGGCGGATGAGCACGGCGCCCATCAGGAACGCCTTGTCCGCGTCGTCTCCCACGTCCTCGATCTCCAGCACGACGTTCTTCCGCAGCAGCCTGCCGAAGTCGATCTGGTGCCCGCCCTCGAGAAACCGGCCCGTGGTGCCGTGCCGCAGGCTCGCCAGCCGGACCCGGATGAAGCCGAGCACGTCGTCGGTGACCCGCTGGCTGTAGCCGATCTCGCTGACCACCCGCTCGGCCGCGCGCTGCAGGTCGGTCAGCGCGGGGTAGGCGGCCGTGGCGCCCGTCGGCTCGCCGAGGGCGAGATCCCAGCCGGCCTCCTCGTACACCCGGGTAAGGGCGGCGGACAGGACCTGGGGAAACGGCTCCTCGGACCGGAACGACGCGATGAACAGGGCCTTGACCAGGTCCGCGTGTGTCTGCAGGGGAAACCTGCCGCCGGCCTCCGCCGCGGGCGCCAGCGGGTTCAGCCCCGCGGCGACGGCGTCCGCCTCGCCGAGCCTGATCCGTACCACCTCGGCCCCGGCTATCCGGTTGGCCATCAGCCGGTACTCGGCCTTGGCAGGCTCGACGACGAGCCACGGGATGCGCTGCCTGGTTGCCGCCTCGAGCAGGGACCGCACGGTCTGCGACTTGCCGGCGCCGGTGGCGCCGCACACGAACACGTGCCTGTTCAGCGAGCCGAGCGGCAGCGCGAACGACCCCGCGGGCAGCCGGTTGCGATCGAGGATGTCGCCAAGGGGGATGGCGGCTCCGGTGACTTCGGGTGTGACGTCGAAGTCGGGACGCAGCGCCAGCCGCAGCCCGGGGATCTCCGACTCCGGCGGCCGGGCGAGCGCCGCCAGCAGCTCGGTGGACCCGCAGAACGGGGATGCTGGCACGGCGTCCCCTCCCAGGTGGCCGGCCTGCCGGCCGCCGGGCGGCGCAGGGCCGCCGGGCGGCGCAGGCCTCAGCGCGTACGGCAGCCCGTCCAGCTCAG
>JASHXJ010000628.1 GCA_030043595.1 Trebonia sp. | reverse complement strand
GTCCGCGTGCTCGGGCAGCGAGAGCAGCGCCCCGGCCCGGACGTCGTCCAGCGACCCGACCAGCGCGGGGACGCGGGCGTCCCGGCAGGCGTCCGCGACGGCCTCGGCGACGCCGAGCACCGCGGCGTGCGCGGAGAGCCCGGGGCCGGAGTCCGGTATCCGGATCACGGCGGCGACCAGCTGGCGGCCGGTCACCGGGACTCCCATCGCCCGGGCGCGTGCCTCCGCCTCGGCGGGATCGGCGCCGGACTGCTCGATGATCGCGCTGATCAGCGTCCGGTGCGCCTGCCGCTCCAGCGACTCCGCCTGCCGGGTGAGCAGGCGGCCCAGGGCGAGGGTCGTCGCGGCCCGCTCGACCAGCACGGTGTCCTCGGGCGCCGGCGGGCCGTCGCAGACCAGGAACAGCCGCCCCCAGTCCTCGCCGCGGGCGCCGACCGTGGTGACCAGCCAGCCGGGCGCCTGCGCGTAGAACGTGCGCGGCCGGCCCTCGCAGGCGGCGCGGGCGCGGCTGGCGAACCCGTCCAGCAGCCGCCGCGGATCGGTCCGGAGCGCCCGGGACGAGCCGGGCGGACCTGGGGAGAACGCGAGCACCTGGAAGGACAGGTCGGCGAGGATCAGCGGGCGGTCCGCGAGCTGGCCGGCCGACCGGACGATCTGCTCAGCGGGGGCGCCCGCCACCGACAGCTGCGTGAACGCCTCGTGCATCTGCTCCGCCAGCCGCAGCCGCGCGACCTGCGCGTCGATGATCCGGGCGTGCACCGCCTCGGTGATCTCGACGAACGGCACCTCCCTGCCGAACGCGACGAGCGGCAGGCCGCGCGCCTCGGCGGCCGCTACCAGCGCCGACGGCAGCGTCCCCACATAGCGCCGGCCAAGCTCGATGGCCAGCCCCGCTACGCCCGCGCCGGCCAGCTCCGCGACGTAGTCGGCGAGCCCGTCGGCCCCCTCGGGCAGCGCGATCCCGGTGGACAGCAGCAGCTCGCCGCCGCGCAGCAGCCGCCCGACGTCGGTCAGCTCGGCAGCGTGCACCCAGCGGACAGGCATGTCGAGCCGGTCCGCGGCCGCCATCACCTGCGGCTGGCCGCGGCGGACGACGTCGAGGTCAAGCACCTCACGCAGGGTCAGGGCCATTGCTGGCGACAATACAGCATGTAAGGAATGAGCGGGAATCCATGACAGGTCGTAGCTATGCGGCGGAAAGAACGGCGGGCAGACTGGAACCATGACTGATCTTCTCGCCCGCCACCGCGCGGTCATCCCCAACTGGGTCGGCCTCTACTACGACCAGCCGATCGAGATCGTCAGCGGTAAGGGCTGCCGGGTGACGGACGCGCAGGGCACCAGTTACCTCGACTTCTTCGCCGGAATCCTGACCAACATGCTCGGCTACGACGTGGCCGAGGTGCGCGAGGCGGTCGAGCGGCAGATCGCCACCGGGGTCGTGCACACCTCGACGCTGTACCTGATCCGCAGCCAGGTCGAGCTCGCGGAGAAGATCGCGAAGCTGTCCGGCATCCCGAACGCCAAGGTGTTCTTCACTAACTCCGGGTCCGAGGCCAACGAGACCGCGCTCGCCGCGGCCCTCGTGGCGCGCAAGGCGAACCAGGTGCTCGCGATGCGGGGCAGCTACCACGGCCGGTCGTTCGGCACCGTCGCGGTGACCGGGAACGCGGCCTGGAAGGCGAGTAGCAACGATCCGTTCGGTACCCATTACCTGCACGGAACGGACCGGCAGCTGCCGCACTACGCCGGGATGTCCGATGCGCAGTTCATGGACGCCTGCGTCGCCGACCTGCGGGCCCTGCTGTCCGGCGGCATCCACCCGGCTGACGTCGGCGCGCTGATCGCCGAGCCCGTCCAGGGTGTCGGCGGGTTCACGATGGCGCCCGACGGGCTGTTCGCGCGGTACAAGGAAGTCCTCGACGAGCACGGCATCCTGCTCATCTCCGACGAGGTGCAGACCGGCTGGGGCCGCACCGGCGCGCACTTCTGGGGCATCCAGGCGCACGGCGTGACCCCGGACATGATGACGTTCGCCAAGGGCCTGGCCAACGGGTTCGCGATCGGCGGCGTCGTCGGCCGCGGCGACCTGCTCGACGGGATCCGCGGCAACGGCATCTCGACGTTCGGCGGCAACCCGATCGCCACCACCGCCGCCAGCGTGACCCTGGACTACGTGCTCTCCCACGACCTGCAGCGCAACGCGGCCGTCACCGGCGCGATCGTCATCGACGGCCTCAAGGCGGCCGCCGCGCAGCTGACGACGGTCGGCGAGGTGCGCGGCCGGGGGCTGATGTTCGCGGTCGACCTCGTCGACCCGGCCACGAGGAAGCCGAGCCCGCCGCTCGCGGGCAAGGTGCTCGAGGCGACCCGCGAGCGCGGCCTGCTGATCGGCAAGGGCGGCCTGTACGGCGCCACGCTGCGGATGGCGCCGCCGCTGACGATCAGCGAGGCCGAGGCCCGCGAGGGGCTCGGCCTGCTCCTTGACGCGCTGCGCGCGGTCGAGGCGGCCGCGCTGGAGGCCTGAGCCATGAAGCACGTCCGGCACTGGATCGGCGGCAAGCCCTGGACCGCGGCCGCGGGCCGGCAGGGCGAGCTCTACAACCCGGCGACCGGTCAGGTCACCGGCACGGTGGACTTCGCGTCGGCGGCCGAGGTCAGCGCCGCCGTCGCGGCCGCCGCGCAGGCGCTGCCGGCCTGGCGGCGCGTCTCGCTGTCCAGGCGGTCGCAGATCCTGTTCGCCTTCCGCGAGCTCGTCAGGCAGCACACCGGCGACCTCGCGGAGCTGATCACCGCCGAGCACGGCAAGGTGGCCGCGGACGCCGCGGGCGAGGTCGCCCGCGGCCTTGAGGTCGTCGAGTTCGCCTGCGGCATCCCGCACCTGCTGAAGGGCGGATTCTCGGAGAACGTGTCCACGGGCGTGGACTCCTACTCCATCCGGCAGCCGGTCGGCGTCGTAGCGGGCATCACGCCGTTCAA
>JASHXJ010000627.1 GCA_030043595.1 Trebonia sp. | reverse complement strand
AGGATCGCTAGGGCTGGGCGCTATGACTTGCCTTCCGGCCATCATTAGCACGTGTGCCGAGAAACCGCTGATCAAACCGAGTTGGCGGCTGCTTGTTAGGTTGCCGCCAAATGATTGCATGCCAGCACCGGAAAGCGCGTGTACCCGGCATGCCAGCGGTGTGCCGCATATTGCATCGTTCTTGGTCTCGGCTATATCATGGCTCGCCGGGGTGGTTTTGGATTCGCCTCCCGCCGACGCAGGGGTGCGTCAACATTGCGGCGCTAGGGGAGGCGTTGCGCTATGGTAAGCGGGCTTTCGCCTGATGACCCGCGGAGCGTCGGGCCGTATGTGCTCACGGGGGTTCTTGGCGGCGGGGGTATGGGCCGGGTATTCCTAGGCATGTCAGCGGGTGGCCGACCAGTTGCGGTGAAGGTGATCCGGCCAGAGCTTGCCGGAGATGCGGAATTCCGGGCCCGGTTCGCCCGTGAGGTCGCTGCGGCGCGCAAAGTGAGCGGGTTGTTCACGGCATTGGTGGTGGGCGCGGATACCGATGGCCCGGTCCCGTGGCTCGCCACGGCTTACGTGCCAGGGCCTTCACTGGCGCAGTTCGCGGCCGAAAACGGGCCGCTACTACCCGCAGCGGTCTTGGCGCTGGCGGCCGGGCTCGCGGAAGGCCTGGCGGCGATCCATGCTGAGGGAGTCGTGCACCGCGACCTGAAGCCGTCGAACGTGCTGCTGGCGCCTGACGGGCCGCGAGTGATCGATTTCGGGATTTCGCGTGCCGCAGAGGCCACTACCTTGACCCATACCGGCCTCATCGTGGGATCTCCAGGTTTCATGTCGCCTGAGCAAGCCACCGGCTCCGAGGTCGGTCCGTCTAGTGACGTGTTCGCCCTAGGCGCGGTGCTGGTGTTTGCCGCCACCGGTCAGGGACCGTTCGGAGCCGGATCGACCCCTGCCCTTGTCTATCGGGTAGTGCACCAAGCCCCGTCATTGGAGGAGGTGCCGGACACGATCCGGCCGCTGGTCGAGCGCTGTCTCGCTAAGGACCCGGCGCTGCGGCCGACGACCAGCGATCTCCTGCTCGAGACCCGTGCTGCCCAGCCCGGACCGGGCTGGCTCCCGGAACAAATCTTCAGCCCATTCGGGCACCCTGACACCGTCACCGTGGGCGACCAGCGACCAAAGTTGCCGGTGACGGTGCCGCCGTCGGCTGACCGCGGACTAACGACCCGGCCGAACGGGGCGGAAGGGAAGCGGCGCATGGCGTCGCGACGCTCACTGGCGACAGCAGGCATCATCGCCGGGCTGCTCGCGGTGTTCGCTGGGGCTGCCTTCGCCCTCAGCAGGCCGACATCTGGGCATCCGTCATCGGTGGCGGCGCCTGCCGTCGGGTCCCGAAAAGTTCAGTCTTCCCCCTCGGTCGGCTCCACGCCGGATACGGCAGCGAAACGCACGGACACCACTCGGCCAGCTGCACCTGCCCGCACGCCGATAACCTCAAGCACCTCTCCGGCCACTAGATCTCAGCCGCCGGGTGCGCAGCCAGCCCAGCCGTCGAGTACTCCGCCATCTCAGCCCGCGAGCCCCCAGCCAACTCAAACCGCGAGCCCCCAGCCAGTCCAGCCACCGACTACGTCGGCGAGTCCAACCCCGACCAGCACAGTGCTCGGCCCAGTCGACCTCAATGCCTGGTGCCAGTACCTGGGATACGCCAACGCTGAACTGGTCGCATCCAATGCGTACGGCTGGAGATGCGTCACTAGCGCCGGGGCGACAGCATCGATCGACATCGTCGCCGCATGCCGCCACGAATACAGCGACCCGACGGCGGAAGCGTATTACAGCAATTACGACGATCCAGACAGCTGGTATTGCGCGCTCTGACACCTCAAGTGTTCGGGCGCCGCGCTGCCTGTCTGCAACATCCGCCCGGAGGACAGAGAGTTGTCCGCCGTCGCCTGACGGGCTTGCGCCACCGTCCGGATTCCGCGGGTCTTGACAGGCCCCCCGGAACCCGGCGTTCAGTTCAGAGCCGCTGCAGTGTCCGGGGAGGTCTGACTCGCTCTTGCGGGATCTGGCTGCGTTGGGCCTTAGCTTGATCGCGGATGGTGCGGGGGTGCTCGCTGATCCAGGCGAACGTCCGCTCCACGACCGACAGGCGCGGGAGGACCTCGAACGCATGCCGGTCCCGCTTGGCCACTATCTCAAGGGTCACATAATGCCGATGAGAGTATCGTGTGAAGTGCCAGGAAGCTTAAGTAGAAGTAGCAGAGACTGTATGGCTAGATGACGCCAGCCAGCCTAGCGTTCGACTACTGGCTTACTTCAGCTGCCCATTCACTAGTTGCGGCTTGCCAATGCGGAACGTTAATCGTCACCGTACGAGCTTCGGCGTCGATATGTAACTCGCTTTGGCGGGGCACCTGACTGGCCGGTAGATCGTAGTAAGCCATTTTCTTTGGTGCAGGATGGAGAATATCTGCGTTGATTAGCTGTTCCAGAATTGACCGCTGATCCGGCGTAAGGCCGGCGTTCTGGCGCAAGCGGAGGGCAGCAGCGCGCCGGACTATATCCTGCGCCAGCACAACGGGCTCAACAGCGAGCTGCGAGAGGTACAGGCGCACTGCCTTGATCGTCTCACCGTCGGCATATTCCAGCGCTACTGTCCTGTTCCCCCACGCGGGAACGTTGGCCCCGATACGCTTGATCCACTCGTAACGGACCTGGCCGACCATTACTTTGCCCTTGCGCCCTCTGGCCACGGTATGCCCGGCGGCCCTCCTGTGGTCGCGATCTACCTTCGCCTCGTGCACCGTCTTGCCGACGTCGATGGTCTCAGCTGCCACTTCGATAGCCGCAGCTGGGCCGCTCCAGAGACCGATCAGGCCCAAGGCTACGGATCCCGCGGTGAACGCCTTCTCGAGCTCCTCACAGCACAGCACCACCCGGCTATCAGTGACGTAGACAGCAGCACGGGCCGGAGTCCTTGCCAGCGTAAACCCCCCTGCCAGGGGGGATGCCTCGCTTATCCGTTTCCCTGCGCCTATTCGTTTCCCTCCGCCTGTCCATTTCCGACCGGGCTCATTAACGCAAACGTAGCTGCTCCAGTGCATTTTGATGTTGTCACCGTCAGCTGGTTCTGGCGCGAACGCCTGACCGCGCCGGTCGCCGAGCCCTGGGTACAGATAGGTATCTCCCGGGCTGTCTTCATAGTACCGAATGGCCAGAACGTTAAAACTAGCCACAGGCTTATCCTTTACCACTGCATGCCGCCATCGGCTTGAATCCTGCGCAATTATCCCTGTAGCTGCTTGCTAATGCTGAGTTACCTGAAATACACATATTCCGCATCCTTGCCTGGCCTGCGATGATGATAACGCAAGTCACTACGCTACGGCCAGAGTCAGTTTTACCTCCACTACTGCAAGAGTGCGAGGTACTCGAGCGGACTCGCAACTCTCACCGGTCCTGTACTCGTCCCGGCCTCGGGCACCTCTTCCCAGGCGCGAAGGAGCAAGAGCCGATCGCGTTAGGCCACTCAAGACCGGCGTCGGGACCCAGATTCCCGTAGCAGTCCACCTGCGGTCGGGACTTCGGCACCGACCCGTACAAGCGAGCCGGAAACAGTGCCGGAAGCCCAGGGGCTGGCCTACTCCGTCGATGAGGCCGCCCGTCTGACCGGCTTGTCCCGTGACCTGCTGTACGACCAGATGCGGCGAGGGAACCTGACCTATATAAAGGTCGGCAGACGGCGCCTCATCACCCGCCGCCACCTCGAGCAGTTCCTTGACATAGGCGCTTACTAGCCGAAGATCTGATCCATTACTTCGGCGCCGCGAGTTAGCGCGGGCACGATCTGGTGCCGGTAAACGAGTTCAGTCGTGGCTGTCTGGTTGTGTCCCGCCAGCAGCGCGATCGCCTCCACCGGGACGCCATGGGCAGAAAGCAGCGACACGCACGTGTGCCGCAGTTCCCGAGGCACCCACGTCTTACCCAGCCCGGCAGCCTCGGTGATCACCCGGAACTGCCCCCGCACATTGTGGTCATCCAGCGGCGTTCCGACCGTCGAAGCGAACACCAGGTCGTGGTCTTGCCAGAGCGGCCCCGCCGCGAGCCGGTCCTGCGCGTGTCGCCCCGATGTTCGCGTAGCGCCTCGGCACAGCGACTTCGACGGCCGCCCGCCCCGCTGCCCTTCGGAGCCGTCCACCAGCGCGGCGACGTGACTCCACGACAGCTCCGGGGGGCTGCCGTTCGCCAGACGGAGCAGATGATGGACGCCGCCGCGGCTGCCTACGTCGCGCACACCTGCACGGCACCGATACCCTGCTGATGGCCGCCGACCGCGCTCTCCGCAGAGAACTGTCCCGTGTTCCTGGAGGCCCTCGGCCGGGCCGGGGCCGGCGACGTGCTGGTCATCGACAACGGCGGGCGCACCGATGAGGCCTGCGTCGGCGACCTGGCGGTGCTTGAGGCCCGGGCGGCCGGGGTGGCGGGCCTGGTGGTGCGGGGCCTGCACCGCGACGCGCCAAGAGTCAATCTTGGATGCCTGACTTATAATGCCACCCTTCTGATGGTGACCTCGTCTCCTACCGTGCATCCAACCGGCAGCACCTTCTGAAACTTCACGCCTCCGCCAGGCTGCTGCTTACCAGAGTTGATAGCCATATCGCAAGAAGTATTGGCGATAATAGCGTAAATTTCGTATAGGCCAGCACTGGAATTTGGGCCCACATAGGGATCAGTGAATTGCCAAGTGCCGCCAGAAGTGACGAGCGGCGCGCCATTATTGACATAATACGTATCGCCGCTCTGAACGAAAATCCACAGATCGGCATCAGCCATGTTATCCGCGTTTCCGCTTATGGCTACGTCAGCGTCACCATATACAATCGCACCAGGGAGGGGCTCCGTGATATTCACCAGCGGGCTGCCAGCGTGGGCCGGAGGTTCGCTCGACGAGGAAGGAGGCACATTTGCAGGTGCGGCTTGCGCGGGACTAGATGAAATCGGCAACAAATGAGGGATCAGAACCTGTCCTAGTGTACCAGCGAGGGAGATAAGGGCAACCGTGATCATAATTATCGCCCAGACTCCACTCTTAGCCGCTGGACCGGGGTTGGGAGGAGTCTCCGGACCCATCTGACCGATTTCGTACATTTACTTCCCCTTTGACCTATATAGGCGTTAGATCCTTTTCTCATCAACCTGCCGGAGGGCAGGTTGCCCGAGTCTTGCCGCTTGCCCTTCGACGACCTGCTCGCCTTGCCGAGGCCATCTTCATCGAATATATAGTCGATGCTACTGCATTTCAAGTATATTGTTCGAACTCGGTGCTCATAATATGGCGTTCACAGGCGGTGGCCCTTGTAGCTCAGGGAAGCCCCAATGTCGCATACCAGGTCAACAGGGATGACCTCGCAGCCATTGGCCCAGATCCAGGCGCAGGGCAGCGCCAGATCACCCTGGCCTGCCTGGCTAGCCGCCCGCCTATTGAGTCCTATGCCGACCGGGCGCCGACGGAAAGCGTGGCGGAGGCTCAGGTCGTCGCGCTCAGCCTGCCGGATCGCACGGACCAGCACGTTGTGCGCGATCTGCAGTGTCCGCGTCGACAGCCTCGGCACCATCGCAGCCAGCGCACCCTGGACATCGCCCGCAGTGAGCTCCGTCAGCCTTACGCCGCCTGGCTCCTCCTCCAGCGCCTTCACGATCGTGCCGCGGTACAAGGTCACGGTCCGCGCCGAAACCCCGTCCAGACCGTGAGCCACCCAGTCCTCGTGCGCGTCGCCGACGGTGTAGCGCCGCCGGGTCCGCAGCCCGCTGTTCACCTGCTGATGCAGTTCCCGGAGCCTGTCCCGGACCTCGGCCTTGGTCCGGCCGCTGACCTTCTTCCGGATACGCGTCCCATCCGCGCTGAATCCGAGGCTGACCGCACCGACAAACCGCTTCCTGGACTCGTCCCAGTAGTATCGAGTCCTCGCCGTACCCGCGGCGTCTGCTTGTGGCTTGGACCATGACTTCCAGCGTTACGCCGGTGGCTCCCAGTCTGGCCCCAGCCGCGCCGGTAAGCCTTTCAGATGGCCTCTGAGCTGCGCGCCAGGCAGGATTCGAACCCGCGACCCGCTGCTTAGAAGGCACCTCCGAAGCTTCGCGGTACGTCGCCTGGCATCGGTCCGTGAGGCATTTAGCTTGACGAATCGTCTGGGCGTGTCGGTCTGTGTCGCTCGGCATCTGCCACCGATGGCTCCCAGAATGGCTCCCTTGGACCTGCACCTTGGGCGGTTTGGGTGCGCACCCGCCCCGTGCGCACTGGTCGGCAAATCGGACGGTCTGCTCGCCCGCGGACGTCCGGATCTGCATGAGCGTACGTCGGCTGTTGGGATTGGTCGCATTGCCGATCTCCCTGGTCAGCTCGGATTGTGCCGTCTAGCGGGTGCCTGCTGCGCCTCGGGCCGAATGTGACGCATGCGGGCATAGACGAGTCGGCCTAGGTTGCGGGTTGTGTTGGCGTCGAAGGGAAGTTGGCTAAGATCCGCGGCCCACGTCTCGGCAGCTGCGATTTGCTCGCGGACGGCCTCGGCGGCAAGCCGTCCAGGAATACCGATGGTCTGGCCAAGGCTTCGTAGCATCGGCCAGGAGAGTTGCTGGCGGATTCTGCCGCCCATAGGCAGCGCCATGGTGCGGTCACCGTAGACGGCGGAAGATGGCAGGTCGTACGCCGGGGTGACTCTCCACTCGCCCTGCTGATCCTTCAGTATCGCGAGATTCTTGGCATGGAGATCTCCGTTGCCAGAGAGGTATGCGAAGACGAGCAGGCGGTAGAGTTCGAGCGCAGCCACGCCGGGTGCGCGGCAGCATCGCGCCAGTGCAGCAATAGCTTCCTCGGTGGAGATAACGTATTTGTCGCCTGGCCACCGGTCGAGAACCTGGCAGGCGTCCTCCACGGCAAGCGGCCGGACGAGGTTTCCTTCGGGGATCCGGTCGAATCTGCTTACAAGCAAGCCTGGCGATCCTCGCTTGTCGTACGCCAGCTCCACATTCGCAAGTCTCAGCCGGGTGTGTGCGGCTGCGCGGAAGAAGAAGGCCTCGTTTTCCACCAGGTGCGGAAATTCCGGCGGGTTGAGCTTGAGGATGTAAGCCTGTGATCGACCTTGAACCGGGACGGTCAACATCTGGCCGGAGATCTTGTCCTGCACGCCTGGCAGAGCGACGCGATCCGGTTGCTGTCCGATTGCCTGGGCGAACAGGTCGGCGAAGACGACCTCACCGAAATCATCAACGACGACTGGCCTCGTTTCGGCGGCTGTATCGCCAGCTGGGAGGACCTGGACGTCGCCGATGGTATCGCCGCCGACCGCAAGCAGCATCGAGAATTCGTCGTCGGCTGAGGTGCCCACAGTGCGGCGCAGCGCGGTCAGTCGTCTGCCTTCAGGCAGCAGTCCGGCGAAGAATGCGGGCACCGCCGCTGCAGGTGCGATAAAGGCTTCTGCTCTCATCGGCAGGCTCCATGCCACTGGCGGCTTCCCGGAGTCGAGGTACTCCGCCCGGTAGAGGAACTCTGTGCGATCGGTTAGCCGGCGCAGGACACCGGCGAGCACCCCTGCCTTGTAGACGTCCGCAGTCTTTACAAGCCGCAGCTGGCGCAGAGGAGTGCGGGCCATGACTCAGCCTTCGCTCTGGCGGATAACGCCAGTACCGGGCTCTAGCACAAGGTCTAGACCCAACTGGCCCAGCACGGCGAGTACTTTGTCCAGGCGCAGCGTTGGCTTGCCTTGTTCGAGGGTATGGACAAAACGCGTGGACACGTCGGCAAGCGCTGCGAGTTCGTCTTGTCGGAGCCCCAGCTCAAGTCGTCGGCGCCGGAGCTCATTTGCCCAGGACGCAGGATCATCTGCTCGATCGTGCATGCTGGGAGTGTACCCCCGCAGCGCAGCGTCCGTTCTTGGATCCATTATGCACGATCGTGCATAATGTTCTGATGGGCGGGCCTGGGCGCATCGTCCTTGGCCTATATATGCACGATCATGCATATGATGCTGTGCTCGACTTCATCCGGGCACCGCACGAAACGCGAACGACCAGTCAGACTCTACATCCGCCAGTCATCCTCATCGGCCGCGTAGCGCGAGCCCGCGCGACCGGATCGACGCTGGCTGGAGGTACGGAGCGTCCCGTGATATCAGGCGCAGGATCCGTGCCACAGCAGGGGGTCACGGTTACCTGCTACCTGCAGGTAGTTGAGGTCCTTTAGTCGGCTCACGAGATTGTGATCCCGGATCACGATTGGCGGAACGCCGAGGTCCGCGTCACCTGTCTCTCGGTAAAGCTCGTGCCCCAGCTGCCACCTCGCCGCAAGAACTGTGACCATGTGGCCGCCGATGACGCGGTAATCCTCAGTTAGGCCCCCAAGCGCACGCGCCACGTCGGTGAGCGCGACTTAGCCAAGGTCGTCAGCAACCGACGCTGCGCCAAGCGTGACCCGAGTCAGGGGCGTTCCAGCAGCCATTCCCGCAGCCTTCCGGCGGCCTCAATCCGGTCCGCCCCGTCTAGGTCCTGAAGGTCCCAGATCTGCTGGAGCGGATCAGCCAGCAGTACTTCGTTTCCTTGAATCTGGCCCACTAGAGCGGGCACGGGGAAGACAGATCGATCCTCGGGACTGCGGATAATCACGTTGGCGTCGTGCCTTCCCTGCGCGTCTGTCAGCCCGAGGCTTGAGGGATCGATCGCGTGTCTTGCATACAAAATCACCAGGCTGGGCCTGCGCCACGGGACGATCAGATCTGGGCCGACGTCAGCTGACACCGCTATCGGCCGACCCGGCGAGCTCGCCCGGCCAGCACGAACGGTTATATCGACTGGGGAGTCTAGGGTGTGGACAGGGTCTGCAAGGTAACGACATCGATGGAGCCGCGCAGCCTGGCGCGGTAGCAGCGGGTCACACAAACCGCGAAGAATCGCCCTGACCTGCACGAACAAGCCTGTCGTCCGGCACGCCGATCAACAACGACATCATGACCAGATGAGCCAGTCACTCGGGGATAGGCATTGACCTGGGGTTTCAGGGCAGTGCGCCAGGCAGGATTCGAACCCGCGACCCGCTGCTTAGAAGGCACCGCCGAAGCGTCGCCGTACGTCGCCTGACATCGCTCTATGAGGCATTTAGCTTGACGAATCGTCCGGGCGTGTCGGTCTGTGTCGCTCGGCATCTGCCACCGATGGCTCCCAGAATGGCTCCCTTGGACCTGCACCTTGGGCGGTTTGGGTGCGCACCCGCCCTGTGCGCACTGGTCGGCAAATCGGACGGCCTGCTCGCCCGCGGACGTCCGGATCTGCCGA
>JASHXJ010000082.1 GCA_030043595.1 Trebonia sp. | reverse complement strand
CGGTGGAGTCGCTGCTCGACCGCTACTTCACCGCGATCAACACCCACGACTACGCCGCCTACAGCAGCCTGCTGGACGCGCAGATGCAGGAGTCGCAGTCCTCCTTCGACTCCGGCTACGCCACCACGAAGGACTCGGCGGAGACGCTTACCGGGATCACGGACACCGGCGGCGGCCTCGCCGCGACGGTGTCGTTCACCAGCCGCCAGAACCCCGCGGATAGCATCTACCACAGCTCGTGCACGGTGTGGACGATCACGCTCTACCTGCAGCCGCACGGAAGCGGCTACCTGATCGGCGTCCCGCCTGCCAGCTACCAGCCAGCTCACCAGGACTGCCCGTAGGCGCGCACAGCAGGAGAATCCATGGTGGTACCGCTCGCCGCCCGGTGGGTCGGGGCGGCGTGCGGCGCGCTGCTCGTGCTCACCGCGTGGAACAGCGTGATCGGAACGCTCATCGTGCCCCGGCCGGTCGGCTCCTGGCTGACCCGGTGGGTGGACCGGGTGAACATCACGGTCTACATGATGGTGACCAAAGGCGTCGCCAACTACCGGAAGCGGGACCGGATCCTCGCCACGCAGGCGGCGGCGATCCTGGTCACCCAGCTCATCGCATGGCTCGGCCTCGCCATCACCGGCTACACGCTCGTGCTGTGGCCGTTCGCCAGCCGCGGCATCGCCTCGGCGCTCTCCGACGCCGGCTCGTCGATGTTCACCCTGGGCTTCGCCGAGCCGCCGGGCGCCGTGCCCGCCGTCATCACCTTCGTCGCGGCGGCCACCGGGCTGGTCGTGGTCGCCCTGCAGATCGGCTACCTGCCGACGCTCTACGCGGCCTTCAACCGGCGCGAGACCGAGGTCGCGCTGCTCAACGCGCGGGCCGGCGTCCCGTCCTGGGGCCCGGAGCTCCTCGCCCGCACCCACTACGCGCTCGGCTCGGGCGTATCGACGATCGATACGCTGCCCGAGCTGTACAGCGGGTGGGAACGCTGGGCCGCCGACGTGGCCGAAAGCCACACGACGTACCTGCCCCTCGTCCGGTTCCGCTCGCCGCTGTGGCTATCCTCCTGGGTGGTCTCGCTGCTCGCGGTGCTGGACTCCGCGGCGCTGATCCTCACGCTGGCGCCGGAGCAAGCGCCCACCGTGCCCGCCAGGCTGTGCCTGCGCGGCGGGTGGAGCTGCCTCGGGCGCGTCGCGCGGGCGATGGGCTTCGAGGTGCCGGAGGAAGCGGACCCGGACGCCGGCATCACCCTCACCTACGACGAGTTCCTCGAGGCGGTGAGCCGGATGCGCGAGGTCGGCTTCCCGATCACGCGCGATCCGGCTGACGCCTGGCCGGACTTCGTGGGCTGGCGGGTCAACTACGAGCATGCCGCCTACGCGATCGCGGCGGCCGTGGACGCGGTGCCGGCCATGTGGTCAGGACCGCGCCGCCATCCTACGGCGCCGTTTTCCCCTCGCCGCCCGCCAACCGGCCGTCCCGGGCGCCCCGGGCGGACGCGCAAGCGATGATCCTGGGCCGGTGACCAGCCACGCCGACCGTATGTACATGATTCGTCATTGATTCTTGCGGTATGCTAGGTGCATGACTGGCAGCTGGCTCACGGCGGACGAACAGCGAGCATGGCGTACCTACCTGCGGATGAGCTCGCTGCTGCCCGCGGCGCTGAACCGGCAGCTGCAGCAGGACTCCGGGCTGACCTTGCCGGAGTACGAGGTGCTGGTACAGCTCAGCGAGGCGCCCGGGCAGCAGCTTCGCCCGTTCCAGATCTGCGATGCGCTGAACTGGGAGCAGAGCAGGCTCTCCCATCAGCTCACCCGGATGCAGCGTCGCGGACTGGTCGCCAGGCAGGAGTGCGAGGCTGACGGCAGAGGCGCCTTCGTCGTTCTCACGGCCGACGGGGCCGACGCCATCGGCTCGGCCGCTCCCGGACACGTGGCGGCGGTCCGCCGGCTGATCTTCGACCAGCTGAGCGCGGACCAGCTCGCGGCGTTCGAGCAGGCGTGCGCGGCCATCACCGCCGCGCTGACCGGGCAGCCCGGCTAAGCGAAGGCCAGCTGACCGGGCAGTCCGGCGAGGCGAAGGCTGCTTGCGCGAGCCTGGCGCGGGCCCGGACGGCTAGGCCGGACCCGGATCGCCGTGTCCCTTGCTGCCTTGTCCTGGGCTGCCCTGCCCGCGGTTGCCCTGCTCCTGGCTGTTCTCGCCAGGGTTCCATGACACCCCCAGGTGCCAGCCAGGCACGTTCGGGGAGATCCGCGGAATCCCGTGCGGGAACAGGCTGCCGATGTACGGCTTGCAGAAGTCGTACACGCGCGGCGCTCCCCCTGCCAGCTTGCTGAGCTGCCAGCCGAGGGAAAACTCCGCGACCCACCCGGCCCGCCCCTGCTGCCCGGAAAATCCGAAAAAGGCGGCGCAGAGCCTGCCCGCATCGGACTGCCCTGGCGCGACGGTGGCCGAGGGCGCCGGGCTCGGGGTCGGCTCAGGGGTGGCACCCCTGGCCGCCAGGCCCGGCGACGCGGAGCCGGGC
>JASHXJ010000081.1 GCA_030043595.1 Trebonia sp. | reverse complement strand
CGGTGCCCGCGGTCGCTGCGGACCCGGCGCCCGCCGCCGCCCAGGCCGAGGCTCGCGAGATGACCACGTCCTCGGCCGGAATCCGCCAGCAGGCCGGCCCCGCGGCAGTGGGTCGCCAGCCGGATGAGACGATCCTCGATCGTCCCGGCCGCGACGGGCCCCGGGCTGTCCGCCCGACCGTAGCGGCGAAGGCGCCGCTGGGAGCTCTCAGGTCGGACGACGGGCCTACCATTTTCCTGGATCGCTCGTACGTCCTCGGCCGCGAGCCAGGCAATGACCCCTCAGTCCAGCGCGGCGACGCCTCGCCGGTCCTGCTGAAGGATCCGGAGAACATGGTGTCGCGCGTGCACGCCTACATCTCCGTCGAGAAAGGGGCGGTGATGATCCGCGACGCCTCCTCGGCCCACGGGACCTATATCGGCGCACCGGGAGCCGACAAATGGACGCGCGTTGGCAGCGAGCCGACCCCGCTGCCCCCGGGCTGGAGCCTGCGCATCGGACGGCAGGTCTTCATCTTCGAGCTCACCGGACCGCCCGGTGCAGGATGACAGCGCGCAGGGCCGGACCGGCACGCCTTCAGGCGACGCCGATCCGATACCGGCGACGCTTGTCATCGCGCCGGACCGTGCCGAGGAGCGGTCGGCGCCGATCTACGACTGGCTCGTCGTAGGCCGCGAGTGCGCCGGCATCGACGAGCGGCACCGGCTGCTGATCGACGACCTCACCATCTCCAGGACGCACCTTGAGCTGAGGCTGGACTTCGCCCTCGATCAGGCCTGGCTGACCGATCACAGCACAAACGGGACACGCCTCAACGGACAGCGGATAGAACGCTCGGTCCCGGTGCGGATCAAGCCAGGGGACCGGGTGCGCCTTGGCTCCTCGGAACTGCAGTTCCGGTCCCGCCGGTTCGACATGCCGGAGACCAGCGGGTTCACCGTGTCCACGGAAATGAAGACGATCCGGCACGTCACCGTCACGGAGATGGTCATGGTGGTCGGCGACGTGATGTCCTTCTCGACCATCGCCGAGACCACGGACGACCGCGTGCTGCTGGAGAACATCGACCGCCTCTTCGCCGTGCTGCGCAAGATCCTCGCCCGGCATCGTGGCACGCTCACCAATTACGCGGGCGACGCGTTCTTCGCGACCTGGGAGGCCGCGCACGAGACCGGCGGCACCTCCGCGGCCGGCACTTCCGACGCCGCCCGGGAGGCGGTCTCTTTCGCGATCGAGGCCGCGGAGACTGTGCCGAAGATCGCGGCGGACCTGGAGCTGCGCGATCCCGGGGGCGGGCCGCTGCGCATGGGCTGGGGAGTCGCCTTCGGGCCGGGCGCGGTGAGCCTGATGACCGGCATGCTGGTCACCGTGCTGGGTGACACCACGAACGTGGCCTTCCGGCTGTCCGGCATCGCCGGGCGGGACGGCTGGCCGGACGTCCTCGTCACCGAGGCCGTGCACCGCGCGGCGGCGCCGGATTTCGCCTTTACCGAGCTGCCCGCGATCCAGGTCAAGGGCCGTCGCAAGCCCGTCGAGGTGCTAGGCGCCGGACGGCTGTGAGACCCGCCTGTCGCTGCGCAGCGCCTCCCACTCGCCGCGCCGCAGCGCCGCGATCTGCGTATCGGAGATCTCCGCGCTGTTCTTGACCGCGGCGGTGATCGCGGCGGCCACCTCGGGATAGTTGCCGAGCACGATGCCGCCCGCCGCGCGGCCGCCCGAGATCACCAGCCTCCGGTAGGACGGGGCCGCCGGATCCGGGTCCTCGTCGACGACCACCTGGTCGCCGGGCTCCAGGGCGAATCTGCCGATCGAGAACAGGTCGAGGCCGACGCCCTTGAGGATCGTCGCCGGGACCTCGGCGGTGAGCGCGGCGTGCCCGCCGAGCGCGTTCACCGCCGCGACCTCGCCCTGCTTCGCCGCGATCGGCCACAGGCCCAGGGTCATCCCGTCGTGCTCGGCTACATCGCCCGCCGCGTAGACACCGGGAGCGGACGTCGCCATCTGGTCGTTGACGATGACGCCCCGGTTGACCGCTATGCCCGCCTGCCGCGCGAGCTCGACGTTGGGCCGGATACCGACCGCCCCGAGGAAGATGTCGCAGCGCAGCGTGCGCCCGTCCTTGAGTGCCAGGCCCCGGACGCGGTCCTCCCCGGTCAGTGCCTCGGACTCGGCGCGGTAGAGCACCTGCATGCCGATGCGCGCGAAGTACGCGTCGACCAGCTCGCTGCAGTGCTCGTCGATCTGCTTGGACAGCAGGCGCGCGCCCCGCTCGAGCACGGTCACCCGCAGCCCGAGTTCGAGGAGCGAATGCGCGGCCTCGAGCCCGAGCAGGCCGCCGCCGGCGACCACCGCGTCGCGGCACCCGTGTTCCTGGGCGTAGGCCCGGACCTCCATGGCATCCGCGGCGCTGCGCATCACGAAGCTGCCCGGCATGTCGAACCCCGCCACCGGGGGCTGTGCGCTGCTGCTGCCCATGGCCAGGATCAGCCGGTCATACGGGAGCGTCTCGCCAGTAGCCAGGAACACGCGCCTGGACTCCAGGTCGATCCGGCCGGCCCTGGTGTTCAGCCAGGCGATGATCTGGTGCTCGTCGTACCACTGCTCGGGCAGCAGGTACAGGCCCTGCATCGCGGACCGGCCGTAGACCAGCCGGGAGATGCCCATCCGGTTGTACAGCACGTGCGGCTCGCCGCCGACCACGTGGATCTCGCACTCGGGATGGCCACGGCGGACGAAGTCGGCCGCGGTCACGCCCGCGATGCCGTTCCCGAGCACGACCACGCTGACGATCGACCGGTCGAATTCAGCCGGCTGGCCCTGCCGGGGGTCACCAGGCTCCGGGGTGAGGGACACGATGACCGGGCCCGACTGGATCCGCGCGACGCAGGCCATCCGGGTGCTGTCCGCGAACCCGAGCCGCCGCAGCGTGTTGAGCTCGTCCTCGTCCGGCGGCGTCAGGCAGCCGCGGCCTTCGAGGATCGCGACCGGGTCAGCGCCGCACACGCCCATCCGGCAGCCGGCCTCGATGGGCTGGCTCTCGCGCTCGGCGAGGGCCAGCACGCTCATCCCGATCTCTGCGCGCGCGGGCTTGTCGCTGCCGGCGAACCGGACCTCCGCCCCGCCCGCGTCCAGGGTCTGCTGCGCGACCTTCGCGGCCCGCGGGCTGATCTGGATCACCGGCAGGACAGGCCGCGAGGCGGCCTCCTCCTCGTACTGTCGTCCCTTCACGTAGGTCCTGGCGATCCAGAACAGCGACAGGACCAGCACGATCGCCCGGATCGGCCACCGCAGCCACGCCGCCTCGACGCCGGTGATCTGGTGGAACGAGTCAGCCAGGGTGATGCCGGCGAACCAGTAGAAGATGTTGATCGCGGCCGACGCCCAGAACGCGACGAGCACCGTCGTCTGCACGCTGAGGATCGCCTGGAGGGCGTAGAAGAGCCCGACGCTGGCCAGGAAGAACATGGCCAGGCGCAGGTACACCTCGGGAAGCGCGAGACCGGGGTGCTCGACGAGGAGGAAGAACCCCAGGACGTAACCGGGCAGGGCGGAGACGAACAGCTTGCGCGGCGCCGTCCAGCTCGGGTCGGGGTCGTGCAGGTCCGCCTGGTAGGCGACGCTGGGCCGGAAGTCGTAGCAGTTCTTGGTGCAGCCGACGCAGGGCTGGCAGTGACTGTTCGGGACGTTCGCGAACGGCGTCTGGCCGTAGACGCGCTGCAGCGGCAGCAGCGGGCAGATGCTGCTGCACCACCCGCTCTTGCCCTTGAACGCGATCCCGGCGATGAAGGCGTTGATGATCGTGAGCGCGAGCAGCACGCTCAGGCCCGCCCCGTTGGCGTTGAAGAAGGCGATGCGGGTGCTGGTGATGCCGAAGAACAGGACGATCGAGATGAGGGCGCCGTACTTGCGAAGCCAGTCCGGCGCCGTGAACGCGCGGGTAAAGCCCAGTACCCGCGGCGCCTGGTTGGACGCGGCCAGCGGGCAGATGTTGCGCCACAGCCCGGGCGCGGTGAAAAACAGGATCGGAAGCAGGGGCACGATCACCTTGAAGAAGGCGAACTGCCCGCCAGACGGGGCTATGAACAAGGCGACACACAGCGCTATGTAGGCCAGCACGCTGCAGATCCTGATGGCGTGCCAGGCGGCGATCGGGAGCCGCCTGGGCATCTCGGTGTAGGCCGGGAACATCGGCAAGCCCGGCTGCGGCTGTGTCCCGAGCACGCGCGCCCAGAGTCTCGCCGCCGGCGACGGGGGTCGCGGCGCGGGCGGCGGTGCCGCGGGCGGCGGCGGTACCTGGACGGCCGCCACCGGCCGGGTAA
>JASHXJ010000626.1 GCA_030043595.1 Trebonia sp. | reverse complement strand
GGCGTTCAGCTCGCCGCCGACGAACCACTTCCAGAACGGCGCGGTGGACGTGTCCAGGGTGGTGTGCCACGGCTTGTTCCAGGTCAGCAGGTCGGCGTAGGCGCGGAAGCACTCGGGGAACTTGTCCTCGGTGAACTGCTCGAGGATCGCAGGGCCGGGGGCGTTCGCCTGCGCGATGAACTTGGCGGGCGGTTCGTAATAGTTCTCTTCGCGCCAGTGCACCGCGATGAGCGCCTCGGATGATTCGACTGCTTCATCCTCGTTTGCGTCGTGCAGTTCGTCAGCCATATGTCTGTCCTCCGCATCCCTTCTAAGGGCGGCGTTGCCACTTGTTATTGCGGGTTGATAGAGCGCAATCCAAATTTAACGCGCTTCTCCCTCGCCCCACCATGGGGTGGTTCATGGGACTTAGGCCCGTGCCGGCATACCCTGTCGCCCCTGTCACCGGATGGCGGCCGGTGCGACGCTGTAACCGGGCTTTCCGGCACCGGAGGTGAGCCAGATGAGCAGGCCAGTCGTCGTAGCCGTAGACGGTTCAGCGGCGTCCATGCGGGCGGCCGAATGGGCGGCGGCCGAGGCGGTGCGGCGGACCGCGCCGCTGCGGATCGTGTCCGCCCCGGGCTTGCTGCCGCCGATGCGGGGCTATCAGGCGTCGTCGACCGTCGGCAACGCCCTGCGCGGCATGGCGGCGCGCGCCCTGGCCAACGCGGTCGACCGGGTCGCCGAGGTGGCGCCCGGACTGCTGGTCGAGACCGGTCTGCTGGACGGCCCGCCCGCTGTCGCCGTGTCGGACAGCGGGGCCGGCGCGCAGTTGCTCGTCGTGGGTCACCGCGCCGCCGGGGGCTTCGCGGCGCTTGTGCCCGGGTCGGTCAGCAGGCACGTCGCCACGCACGCGCCGTGCCCAGTCGTGGTGGTGCACGAGGAGACGGCGGCCGTCCACCGGGAGATCGTGGTCGGCGTACGAGACCCCGATCACGCGGACGCTGCGCTCGGGTTCGCCTTCGAGGAGGCGGCGCTGCGCGGGGCGAACCTGACGGCGGTACACGCCATGACCTGCTTCGCACCTGGTGCCGCGCCGTCCGTCCCGCGCGCCAGGGCTGCCCGGGACGCGGCGGCGGACGCCGCGCAGGCAGCCGCCGGGCAGCACCTCGCCGAGGTGCTCCGTGGCTGGCGGCAGAAGTACCCGGAGGTACCTGCCGCCCAGGACGTAGTGCGCCGCCACCCCGCGCACGTGCTCGCGAGCCTGTCCGCGCGGGCCGACCTGGTGGTCATCGGCCGGCACGGCATCGCGGGCGTGCCGGAGGGCAGCTCCCTCCAGCATGCGGTCCTCGGGCACGCTCGCGGCCCGGTGGCCGTCGTTCCCGCGTTTCCGGCCTGAGAACCGGTGCCCGTCCTGACCCGCGTGTCAGGCTACCGTCAGCCTGGGCTGGCGGTCGCCTGGCGCGGCCAGGCGATGATGCTCAGCGCGGGGTTGCGCACCTCGGGGAAGGCCTCGTCCATGCCGGTGATGCGCATGATCCGCAGGAGTGACGGGCGAGCCGCGGTCAGCTTCAGCGAGCGGCCGGTGCGCCGGGCGTGCCCCGCTACCCGCGCGAGCACGCCAAGGCCAGCCGCGTCGCAGAAGGTCAGCTCGGCGAGGTTCATGGTCACCGGCCCGGCCTGGTTGTCAACGACGTCCCGCAGGTACGCGTAGGCCTGGTCCGCGGTGGCGATGTCCAGTTCGCCGCGCACCTTTACCGTCGCCTTGCCATCGGATGTCACCAGGTACGCAAGCTCCAGTTGCGTTGCCTGCGCGCAGTCCACCATGCCCCCCATGACCGCACTACTCCCCCCGTCAGGCGCAGCCTCATCCCCCTCGACGCGGCTCACGCGACACATGAATTTCCCCTCCCCGCATGGTAGTGGACGCCAGTTACTCAGAACACCAGTCCTCTTCGCTCTTCACTACATCCCGCCGCACTTCCAGGTGCCGCACGTCTAGTCAAGGCCATGAAGCTTAGGGTCGCACCCGCCGGTTGCTCTAAAGAACGTCTGAGCCGGCCAGAAGGTTCGCTGTCGTGCACCGCGTTCTCCCGGCCCCTCGTGGATAAGCGCCTGACGCCCCCGGTCAGTTACGGCCGGCTTCGCTCAGCTGGTCACACTCGGCTGCCCGGGACGCGACCGGCGCGGGTCGGCGCCTGGCCCTTCCGGCTGCCCGCCCCGCGGGGAGCGCCAGATCAGCCGGTGCACCGGGATGAGCCGGGGGATGTCCCGCAAGCCGGGGATGAACGGGATGAACAGCAGCAGCAGCGTCGCCAGGCCCGTCATGTAGATGGCGATCAGGTCGGCGTTGGCCGAGTTGCTCCAGCCGGGCACGTGGTACCAGAGCTGGTACAGCCACAGCCACGGCTGACCGGGATAGCTGCCGGTCTCGTTCATGACGCCCCACTGGTCGCCGGTGAGGTTCTGTGCCGCCGCGAGGCTGGCGAAGTACTGGCCGTCCTCCAGGAACAGCAGCGGCTTGGTGTAGTCGGTGCCGTAGAACGGGCGCTGCGCGAGCAGGTCGGTGTCGATCGCGCCGCTGCGGGCCAGCGCAAGCTCGGTGGCTAGCATGGAGGGAACGGGCCCGTCGTTGGCGGGCGGTACGACCGGATTACCGTTGACGAACCGCACCTTCGCCTCCGCGGTCCCGTAGTTGGTGGCCCACTTCTGCTGCAGGGCGGCCGGCGCCGCGTTGTAGGTGGCGAGCGCGGCGGCAAGCTGCGGGTCAGTGGGCGCGCTCTTCGACAACGGGGAGAGCACGAACGTCTGCGCGGCATCGATCGGCTGCGTTACCCCGAACCAGTCCGCCGGGGCGAACAGCTCGCTTTGCGGTGTGCCGTTGGTGTTGTACGGCGGCCCGTAGGTGGCGGTCTCGCTCGTCCCGTTCAGCTCGGTCGCCGCGGTCCCCAGGAAATCGGCGGGCGCGACCTGCGCCCAGCTCTGCACGGTGACCGGCGGCTCGTCGGGCGAGGACAGCACGCCGGCCAGCGCGACGGTGAGCACGAGTATCACCAGCGAGGCGATCGTGCCTTCCTTCAGGATGTCGTAGCGCCTGGTGGGACCGCGCCACTGCGCCGCGTCCGCGGCCCGCTGCCGCCGGCTCCGCTCCCGGCTCGCCGTCATGGCGGGCAGCCAGGAGCGTGGCCCGCCGAGCCGGATATGCGGCATGCGCGGCCTTCCGGTGGCGGCCGGCAGCGGGTGGCTCACGCCGCGTACCCGCACCAGCAGCACGTGCGCGCCGATCAGCGCGACCAGGATGATCGGGATCAGCACCACGTGCCACAGCAGCATCTGGCCGAAGTTCATCAGGTTGAAGAACGCGCCCACGCCGGCGGCGTTGAACGCGTCCTTGCCATTGGTCGAGATCCACTGCGCGTCGAAATTCTGCTGCGACAGGTACCCGGTGAAGCACTCGACGATCGAGGCCAGGAACGCGACCACGCCAGTCATCCAGGTCAGCGCCCGGCGTCCCCGCCAGGCGGCCATCCAGAACTTGCCCCACAGGTGGATGACCAGCAAGGCCATGAAGAGCTCCACGCTCCACAGGTGCATGCTGTTGAAGAAGTGGCCGACCGGGTTGGTGTGCCACCAGTCGGTGCCGCCGAGCGCGATGATCAGACCGCTCACGATCGCCATGCCGAGCGCGGCCAGCGACGCCACGCCGAACACGTACACCCAGGAGGCGACGTAGGCAGGCTGCCGGTCGGGAAGCAGCTTGTGCGGCGGCAGCACCGCCAGCGCGCGGCGCCGGACCCGGGCGGTCCACATCCTGCCGTCCGGGTCCTCGGCGACATCTGCCGCCGCGTCCCCGTCCGCGGCGGCCGGCGTGGCGGCCGAGTCCGCTGGCGCCGGCGTGACGGCACTGCGCCTGCCGGGGAACGGCAGCAGCAGCGCGGCCGCGAAGATGACCACCATGACCGCGATCAGGACGAGGTTGGCCATGGAGACCGTGAAGATGGACCAGTGCAGGTAGCTGCCTGGTGAGTTGAGGTCGATGGCGAGGGAACCGTGGCCGGTCAGCGGGAGTGTCTTCATCGCCGGTCTCCTGGTGACGAGAACAGAATGTTGACCGTTCAACCCTCAAGTCACGAAAGGATGGTCCTGCAGGGATGTGAGTCACCCGTCGCGGGGACGTTGGTCCCGAGCGCCGGCCAGCGTGGTAGAACAGCCGGTATGGAACCGATTCTGGAGGAGCTGACCGAAGCTGAGTCGCTGCGCCTCATCGAGCAGGCCGAGATCGGGCGAATCGGCTTCTCCGGCCGGTACGGTCCCGTCGTCCTGCCGGTGAACTACAAGATCGTCGACGGGGCGGTGGTCTTCCGCACCGCGGTCGGCAGCCCGCTAGGCGAGGATCTCCGCACCGGGATAGCAGATGCCGAGTACAAGGTCGCCTTCGAGATCGACGAGATCGACTCGGCGTCCCGCACTGGCTGGTCCGTCATGATCCAGGGTGCGGCGCACCATGTGGATGACGAGCAGGAGCAGGCTGCCCTGCGCGTTGTCGGCATCGAGCCGTGGGCCGGCGGTGAGCGCGAGCACTTCGTCCGGATCAAGCCCACGGTAGTCTCCGGCAGGCGCATCCGCCGCGGCTGACCGGCGATACGGCAACTCTGTCCCGGTTGTCAGTGCGCTGCGTGCACTGACCGTAGTGTTATACCCGGACAATACGGTGCATCCCCCATGGGGCGGGACAGAGGTGAGCAAGGATGCGCATCCGGGGTAGCGTCGCGATCGACCTGGGCACGGTCAACACTCTTGTCTGGGTCGCCGGCCGCGGGCTCGTGCTGGAGGAACCGTCCGCGATCGCCATCGACTCCGCGACCGGTGCGGTTGAGGCCATCGGCGCCGCCGCCGACGTGCTGGCGGAGAAAGAACCGCAGGATATCCGGGTCATCTACCCGTTGCGCGATGGCGTGATCGCCGAACTGGACGCCACCGTGGAGATGCTCTACGCGTTCTTGCGCAAGGCCGT
>JASHXJ010000625.1 GCA_030043595.1 Trebonia sp. | reverse complement strand
CACAGCCAGCGACCACAGATGATCCAGCGGGGCAGGCGGGGCGAACTGCGCATAGTACGACGCGTGCTGCGCGATGTACCACCAGTTGCTCACATACAGCGCGGACGCGACGACGTCGCCGCGGAACCCGGGCAGCTGCGACCGGTCCAGGGTGTTCACCCAGACCGCCACCACGATCAGCATCACGAAGAGCGCGGGCAGCAGCCGCCGCGCCCGGCGGAGCCAGAAGTCGCCGAGCCCCAGCCGTCCCTTCTTGTCCCAGTGGCCGAGCAGGATGTCAGTAATCAGGTAACCGCTGAGCGTGAAGAACACGCCAACGCCGAGCAGCCCGCCCTGTGCCCAGCCGAAGTTGAGGTGGTAGGCGACTACCGCGGCGACCGCGATCGCGCGCAGGCCGTCAAGACCCGGCAGGTACTTCTGGTCACTGCGTACAGGCTCGGGCATTCGGCGCTCCCGCTCCAGCCGCCCGCGGAACGAGTTCCCGCGGACAGGTCCCCCTCTTCGACGCGCCTGGCCGACCGCAGGTTGCAAACGCCGGCCGCTGACGCGGTGGTCCCCATGGAGGTGCGAGCGGGCCTGTTGAGCTGCCCTCGATTTGAGGCACGATCACATGCGCGAGTCTTTCAGCACGTTCGTGGCGGGACCACCCGCACCCGTCCACGGTACGTATGGTTACCTCAGAACGACGACGAGAAACCTGCGCAGGATCACGTCTGGCACCCACCCGCATCACCCCTGTCAGTTGGCCGTCGCGAGGGTCCCGGCCAGCGCGACGATCAAGCCGACGGAGATGGCTGCCGCAACCGCGGCGCGTTTCCCGGTGCCCGTCACAATCCTCACCGAGCCTTCCAGCCACCCGAGCCGGCCGCGGCCATGACGTGCATGCCGACCAGCGGAAAGAACCTCACCCCGGTCTACAGGGAGTGTGGCACCCGCGATCCGCCGCGGCAAGGTGGCCGCGCGGTACGGTCGAACCATGACAACCCCGATGGAGAAAGCGGACCGGTTCCTCGCCTTGCACCGCCCCGGGAACCCGCTGCTGCTGCCGAACCCATGGGACCAGGGATCGGCGAAAGTGCTCGCCTCGCTGGGTTTCCAGGCGCTCGCCACCACGAGTTCGGGGTTCGCCGCGACGCTGGGCCGCCTGGACGGCTCGGTGAGCCGCGACGAGGCCCTGGCGCATGCCGCCGCGATCGTCGCGGCGACCGCACTTCCGGTCTCCGCCGACCTGGAGAACTGCTTCGCCGGCGATCCGGACGGCGTCGCGCGGACGGTCGCCCTGGCCGCCGGAACCGGGCTGGCGGGCTGCTCGGTGGAGGATTACACCGGCGACGACGACGCTCCCGTCTACGACATCGGGCTGGCGGCCGAGCGTGTCGCTGCCGCCGTCGAGGCCGCGCACGGCGGGCCCGTTCGCCTCGTGCTCACCGCGCGCGCGGAGAATTACCTGCACGGGCGCCCGGACCTGGCGGACACGATCGCCCGGCTCCAGGCCTACCAGGCGGCCGGCGCCGACGTGCTGTACGCTCCCGGCCTGACCAGCCTGGCGGACATCAGGCAGGTTGTCGCGGCGGTGGACCGCCCGGTGAATGTGCTCGCCATGTCCGGTGCCCCGCCCGTCAGCGAGCTCGCGGCGGCTGGCGTGAGCCGGGTGTCGGTCGGGGGCGCCTTCGCGTTCGCCGCCCTCGGCGCGCTGGCCGACGCGGCGGGTGAGCTTCTCGGCGAGGGCACCTACGGCTATCTCGCGGGCAGCGCGGCCGGAAGGCAGGCCGTCCAGCGCGCCGTGTGAGCCTGGCCCTCAGCTCACGGCCTTCCGCACGAGCGCGCCGATCCTTGCCTCGTCGGCGGCCGTCAGCTCGGTGAGGGCGAAGGAGGTCGGCCACATGGCGCCTTCGTCGAGGTTCGCCTTGTCGCTGAAGCCGAACGTCGCGTACCTGGTGCTGAACTTCTGCGCGCTCTGGAAGAAGCACACGACCTTTCCGTCCTTGGCGTAGGCGGGCATCCCGTACCACAGTCGCGGCGACAGGGCTGGCGCGCTGGCCTTGATGACGGCATGGAGCCGCTCGGCGATGACGCGATCGTGTTCCGGCATCTCGGCGATCTTGGCGAGCACGGCACCTTCCCCGTCGGCCTTGTCCCCGCGGTCCCCGCGGTCCCCGCGCGGACCGCGGCGCGCCGCCTTCAGTTCCTTGGCGCGCTCTTTCATCGCGGCTCGTTCCTCGACCGTGAATCCCTCGAACGTCTCGCCGGCCGCAGTTGTGCTCGTGGCGGACTTCTGCTTGTCGTTCACGCCAGGTCCCTTCGCCGCGGGTCTTGATGGGATGACCCCCATGCTAGGGAACCGCCGCGGCAGGGGCGTGAACGGCGCTGTCACTGGGTGCCGAACCAGCGGTCAGCCAGCGCGTCGAGCGTGGCCTCGGCCGGCGTTGGCAGGCGCCGCATCCACCAGCTGAGATTGCTGTACCTGTGCAACAGGCCCCAGGCCAGCAGCCGCCGCCGCAAGCCAGGGCCGAGCTGGTCGTGGCGATACCCATAGGCGGTCAGCGTCCGGGTCAGGAACCTGGCGTCGCCTCCGGCGACGAAGACTCCCACGGCGGCGAACTCGTACTCGCGCTCCCCGCGCATGGCGGGCTCGAAATCGACCAGCCCGGACAGCCGCCAGGCGCCGCCCGAGTCTTCGGTGACCAGCAAGTGCTCGCGCATGACCTCGGTGTGCAGCAGCACCGAAGTGCCGTGTGGCAGCTCGACCGCATCAAGGAACCCGGGAATCTGATCGGCCCACGCCGCTGGGAGCCCTAGGTCCCGCTGCTCGCCAGCGCACCGTGCGCGCTGCTGCGCTACGAAGCCCGGCCAGTCGGCCGGCCACCAGTCCGCGATCGCGGGCGGTGCCAGCTGGTGCAGCGCAGCGATCGTCTCACCGAGCTGATCGGCCAGCCGGTCCCGGCCCGCGGCGGGCACCTGGTCCCACACGGTATCTAGCGGGATGCCAGGCAGGCGGCTCATCAGCACGTACCCCCACCCGTCGTGTTCGCCGGCCGCGTGCACCAGTGGAGTCGGTGTCGGCAGCCTGCCCTGCACGGCGGCCAGGACCTCGGGCTCCACCTGCCATCGCGGCCACGATGTCACCGGCGGGAACAGCTTCAGGACCAGGTCCCCGGTTCTGTAGACCGGCCGCGAGCCCGCCGCGTACCTGGTCAGCCGCGACGCGTCCAGGTCCAGGCGCTGGCAGAGCTGCTCGATGCCCGGCCGCAGCGCCGCCTCGTCCTGGCCGATGGCCGCGAAGGCTTCCTCAGTCGCCGCAGGCGGCAGTCCGGCCACGATCCCCGACCATAGCCAGCACGAGCTGCCGGCGACAACCAGATTCTCGCGGCCTCCGCCCGGCCGAGCTGGCCAATGCACCAGCACATTGCTCCTCCCGCATCGGCAGATTCCGTCAGTCCGCGGCATGGCATACGGTCACGAAGCCCCTGCCCGGCGCGAAGGCAGCGATCGTGATCGTGGCTTCATTCACCGGAACGGCCGCGGCCGGGAGCTAATCGGGCCCCGGGTGCCATGCCGGTAACAGGCCGGCTCTTGCGCAGCGAAATTCCGGTTGGGGATTCTGGATCATCAGCTAGATCCCCTCGTATCCTTTTGTGCTGAAGGATGTGTCTTGCGCTATTTTCGGGTGTCCGGGGGGCGGTGTTGAGTCGTGTCGTTGCGGAATACGAATACTGGCGTTTTCTGTTGCGCTTTCTCGCCCTACCGTCCAGCCGCATCACCCCGGCTCCCTCTCTTGCCTGGCGGTGACGGTGTGGGTATTCCCGCGGGTCAGCTTGTTGGTGACGGCGCGCCTGCTGCTCTCGCCTTGTGCGCAGCTCCCCTCGCGGGCAGCGTCGGCCGGGGAGGTGCGCGGCGGTGATCAGGGACCTGCGGCCTGGTGATCCGGCGGTGGTGGGGCCGTACCGGATGCTGGGGCGGCTGGGGACCGGTGGCATGGGGCAGGTGTTCCTGGCGCGGTCGCCGGGCGGGCGGCTGGTGGCGATCAAGGTGATCCGGCCGGAGCTGGCCGAGGAGCGGGGGTTCCGGGCCCGGTTCACGCGTGAGGTGGCGGCGGCGCGCAAGGTCAGCGGGATGTTCACGGCGGCGGTGATCGACGCTGATCCGCAGGGGGAGATGCCGTGGCTGGCGACGGCGTACGTGGCGGGGCCGTCGCTGACTGATGCGGTCGGTGATGATGGGCCGCTGCCGGTGCAGTCGGTGCTGGTGCTGGCGGCGGGGCTGGCGGAGGGACTGCAGGCGATCCACCGGGCGGGGGTGGTGCACCGGGACCTGAAGCCCGCGAACGTGCTGCTGGCGCAGGACGGGCCGCGGGTGATTGATTTCGGGATCTCCCGGGCGCGGGAGGGGAGCATGCTGACCCAGACCGGGACGGTGATGGGGTCGCCGGGGTTCTTGTCCCCGGAGCAGGCTGACGGCCTGGTGGCCGGGCCGGCCAGTGACGTGTTCAGCCTGGGCGCGGTGCTGACGTACGCGGCGACCGGTGACGGGCCGTTCGGGAGCGGTCCGACGCCGGCGCTGCTGTACCGGGTGGTGAACCGGCCGGCGGACCTGTCCCGGGTCCCGGAGCGGCTGCGGCCGCTGCTGCAGCGGTGCCTGGCCAAGAAGCCGCAGGACCGTCCGACCACCGGCCAGCTGCTGGACGAGCTGAGCGCGCAGGTCGGCGTGATCACCGGGGACTGGCTGCCCGAGTCGGTGACCGCGAGCCTGTCCGGCTACGTCCCGACCGTGCAGACCCCGCCAGCCCCGGCGGACCCGGTGGATGCTGTCCCGGCCGGTCCAGCAGCACCGGCGGCACCACCGGCAGCCGAACCACTGGACGAAGCAGGGACCGGCGGACCACACGCGCCAGCCGACAGACCCGTGCCAGCGGAGCTTTCCGTGCCGCCCGAGGGGGCTGCAGCGGGTGCGGCATCCGTCCTGGCAGAGGCGGCCGCCCTGGCCGAGCCCGCGGTGGCAGCCGAGCCCGCAGTGGCAGTCGACGCAGTGGCAGCCGAGCCCGCGGTGGCAGCCGAGCCGCTGGCGGCGGAGGATGGGCCGGCGGCCGGACCCGCGGAAGCGGCGCCGACAGAACAGGCCGGGGCAGGTGGCGCGGACGGGCCAACGGAAGCTCCGGCGCTGGCGGAGTCGGCTGAGCTCGAGGCCTCCGCCGTTGCGGCAGAGCCTGGGGAAACGGGCGAGACGCCACCATCAGCGGCCGAGGCCCAACTGACGTCTGCGGCGGGATCGGAGCTCGCGGCCGAATCCGCAGCCGCGGTGGCCGCAGCTGAGCCTGACGCGCTTGCGGCCACTTCCGCGCCGGTGAACACGGTGCCCACGCCGCCCTCCGGCCTGGTGACCGCAGACGCCGCACCGGACGTCACGCGCCCCGTGCCGGATCTAGTGGGAGCCGGTGTGACCGCTGCCGTCATCACCGGCGCACCAGCTGAGGCGGATACGCACGACGTGCTCATCCCTAACCTGATCGCTGTCGTGCCAGCGGCGCGTGAGCCAAGCGCGGTTCCCGTTGGACCAGCCGAGGATGTACCCGGTCCGGCCGAGCAGGGTCACGGAGGTGCCGGGCCTGACGAGCCCCTGGTTCCCACGCGGGGTCAGCATCACAGGCGGTGGCCCCGCATCGCTGCCGCGGTCGCTGCGGTCGTCATCATCGCCGTCATCGCGACGGTCGTTGGCCTGGCCCCGGAAGGATCGAAGAAGCTCACCGCGGGTCCGTCCACGGACCGCGCCACGGCCTCGCCGCGCCCGACACCCAAACCCACCCCCTCCCCAACCCCCAGGCCCACGCCGACCAGGACGCCATCCCCTTCGCCCACCAGGAGACCCGCGAAAAAGCAGCCACCGAAGTCCAAGAGTTCCCCGTCCCGCTCTACGGCCACGACCGCGGCGCCGACCACCGCGCCCCCGCCAACGCAGTCGGCGCCGACCACCGCGCCGCCGCCAACAACCTCGCGGCCGACAAGCGCGCCGAAACCGGGACCGCAGACGATTTCCAGTGCCTCCGGTGTCAGCTGGATCAACTGCGGCGAGTACGGCTCCATCGGGTCCGCCTCAGGCGGGTCGGCGGTGTCGTTCACGTTCTTCAACCAGAGCTCGGCTGCTATCCAGGTCTGGTACCTGGAGTCGGGCGGCAGCGGCGTGCTGGAAAGCTCAGTCCAGCCGGGCGGGTCATTCAGCCCCGCTATCGCTACCGAGCAGGACTGGATGGTGGCCAACTCGGGCGGCGGCTGCATCGGGATCTTCGGCATCTCAGGCAGCGGCGAAGTCGTCGCGTCATGAATTAGATCGGGACATACCCGAGGTCAGCTCCAGGTTCTGCCATTCCAGTGCAGGATCAGGGTCTGCGCTTGCGAGTGCGGGGTCACGAAGCCTACCGCCCATGCATTGCCAGCCGAGGTCGCGGCGACACTGGACAGGTCGCTGAGCAGCCCATCGTCGGGAGTAGGGAGCTGAGTCCACCCGTGTCCCGTCCATCGCATGATGAGCGCGCTTATGAAGGAGAAGCCGACGGCCCAGGCGGTGCCGCCGGGAACGAATGCCACCCCGTCGAGAAGGCTGCTTTGCGGAAGGGGGCCAACGGGCACTTTCCGCCAGGTCTTGCCATTCCACAGCATGCTGGTCGCTGAGTAGGAAGTTAGCTGCTGATTGAAATCGGTGCCGACCGCCCAGATGGCGCCAGACGGGCCGCCGGCCAGGTGGTACAAGATGTTGTTCGCGCCTTGCAACGGGTTGGCGGCGGGTTTCCATACAGTGCCGTTCCACCGCATGATGAGGCCGCGGCGTCCGCCCGGGATTCTAGACCCCCCGCCGGCTATGGCCGTGTTGCGGCCTGTCACGACAATGCCGTAAAGCTGGGAGTTCGCCGGTGCCTCGGAGGGAACCACGTACCAGTGGTTACCGGTCCGATGGAGGATCAGGGACTCCAGGAGGTCGTCGGTCCCGCCGACCGCCCAGACGCTGTTCCCCGACGCGACCACGTCGTCCAGTTTGCCGGGGACCTCCGGCACGCCGGCCGGCCGGCTCCAGGCCCTGCCGTTCCAGTGCATGACCAGGATGGATTTATCGGCGTCGGTCTCGCCAACAGCCCATGCGTTGTCAGCCGAGACGGCGCTCACCGATAGAAGCGAACCCGGCAGCGCATTCTGGCCCGTCACCTGCGACCATTTCCTGCCGTTCCAGTGCAGGATCAATATCCTAGGGTCGCTGGCTGAGCCGGTGTCTCCGACGGCCCACGCGTTACTGGCCGAGGTGGCCGAGACACCGGACAAGGCTCCAGCGATGGTGAACGACGTGACGACGGACGGCGCGGGCGGCGGCGCCGAGCGCGCCGGAGCGGCAATGACCCCTATCGCGGCCAGGGACACCGCGGCTGTCGGGATAGCGAGCCTGCACAGTCGCCTTACATGCCCCATACGCTGATGCTAAACGCCGGCTCTTCTCAAACCCATAGGCTCGGCCCGGCCTTTCAGCCGGCATTACCCGGAAGATTCCCGGATGCCTCAGCGAAAGGCCCGTCCTCAGCCTGTGTCCGGCAGTACGCGGCGTGCCCTTCGGGGATATCGGACCGTGCGCGCCGAACCGGATGGTCGTGGCAGCGGCACCTCTGGATCGGGGCTCGAGCGCGCCCTCGACAGCGAGCGCGGCACCGCCCCGCTAGGGCGTTGCGCCTATGGCGATGACGTCCTGCTCGTAGTAACGTGATGGTCACCGAGCATAGCGGAGAGTGCTGAATGAGCGCCGTGGCTGAGCGGAGCGCCCTCAGGAGGTTCGAACGGCCGACCTGGCAGAGTGGGGCGCAACTGGCGACGACGGCGATCGGGCTGGCGGCCGGCTGGATCCTAACTGACCGGGCGATTGCCGTGTCATGGCCGCTCGGCGCCCTTTCCTCGCTTATCATAGCGGTCTTCACGGTCCGGGCTTTCATCATCTTCCATGACTGCGGCCATGGGTCATTCACCCGCTCACGTCGGCTGAATACTCTGGTGGGCACACTCATCGGAGTGGTCGTCTTCACCCCGTATACCCGCTGGACCAGGGCGCATAGAAAGCACCATGCCACGACAGGTGATCTTGACCGGAGAGGATCCGGTGATGTCTGGATGTGGACAACCGACGAGTACCGGGCCGCCTCCCCTGGCCGGCGCCTGTATTACCGGATCTATCATCATCCTTTTTTCCTGATGTCCATAGGCCCAGTGATCAAGTTCGTCATAGTCGAGCGTTTCATCCTGGACCCGAAATTGCCAGATCGGCGGCTCAGGATATCGGTCTTCCTCACAAATCTGGCGATTGTTGGCTTCGCCGCCCTCATGTCTGTCTGGATGGGACCGTCCAGGTATATAGCTGTCCAGCTTATGGTCCTGACTTTCGGGGGGATCCCGGCCGTTTACCTTTTCTACGTGCAGCATCATTTCCCTGGGACCTATTGGCGGCGGCACGCCGACTGGGACTACCTGGAGGCGTCGCTCGCGAGCAGTTCCCGGGTCGCGCTGCCCCCGTTCCTCCAGTGGGTCACCGGTAATATCGGTTTCCACCACATCCACCACTTGGCGCCCCGCATCCCGAACTACCTGCTCCCGCGGGCGCAGGCTGCCTGCCCGCAGCTGCAGCCGGGCGCTGTCCTGACCCTGAGGGATAGCGTCAGGACCCTGCGGACAAATCTCTGGGACGAGGCAGCGGGACGTTTTGTCACGTTCGCGGAGGCCGGCTTCTGAACGCGAAGGCGGATCATCTCCATGCTCGTACGTCGGCTCCGGGCCGACACGAGCCGGGCCTGAGGCGCCCGATCCCGGTACCGAATCACGCAGGGCTCACGACCTCGGCCTGACATCACTTCATGGCGAACTTCTCCGGCCGATAAGGACGTCAAAGCGACGCTCCTGCATCCGGTGATGCGGCGCCCGGGTTTGTCGTTCACCATCTTCCCCGCAGCTGCAGGGAGGATCGCCGAGGGGGGCATGGCGTGCGGATCACAACTGAGTATGAACTCTTTCCCCGATTTTCTCGCCTAGCCGAACCTTAGTTTCGATTTGCTTTCGAGAGTACTCTACGATATCGGAGTCGATCGTAACAGTACCCGGCTTCAGCAAGAAGAGTATGGCGGATCCGCCGAGGCTGAAGTAGCCTTTTTCCTGGCCGCGCCGGCAGCTACTCACGTCATAATTGTGGATCTTGCCGACAAGGAGCGCTCCCACCTCAACAGTCACAACGGTACCGAAGTGGGCGGTCTCAATAACAGCGTACTCGCGGTGGTTCTCGCTGAAAGCTTTATAACTCTTCGAGGAAATTGGCTGTACGGAGTGCAGTACTCCGTTGATGGAGTTCGTTCGAATCACTTCCCCGTCGTCCGCAAAGCAATAGCGATGGTAATCTTCCGTGCCAAGGCGGAATAGCAGACAGGTGCCTTCGTTGTATGTGGCAGCCAGATCGGGATCTCTGAGGAGTTCAGTTATCGTGTATGAGCTTTGCTTTACAGGAATACGGCCGTCGCTGGTGACTGAGTACGCTAGTACCCTGGAGTCGGCAACAGCGATCAGGGCATTTGGGTCGTCGGCTATCGGACGCTTGGCAGGGTCAATCCTACGGGTGACGAAGCTGTCGTAGGATGTGTAGCTTTGCTCTGGGTAGTCGTTCATGTCTATATCAAACCGGCTAATGAGCGGCTGGATCTTTCTCACTGAATACCGGCTTTTATCCATAATGGCGTTTAGCCTTGAATACCACCGACGGGCGAAAATAGCGCCGAGCAGAAGCCTTCCGAACGTTGTCTCGTAAAGAAGGTGAAGTCTTCTTTCGCCGTACTGCGGTTCGTCGTAGACAGCTCCCCGCTTGCGGTCGTATACAGGAACACTCATTGTACTAGTATCCAGTGCGAGGAGTAGAAAGGCAGCGAATACAACTAACTCTATACTAACCTCGATCTTGGCCGCGCACCGCTTTTCTTCGCGGCCGCTGACGGCAGGCGCCACTCGCGTCCGCACGATCGCAGCCTGCGCGAAGGTCCAGGCCCCGCCGTTCCAGTGCAGGATCCGCCCGAGATGTAAATCCACGGTGGCCGCTCAGATCAGGTCGACCTGATTCGGGCATTGCCCGGTGCCTGCTCACGTTTTCAGGTGCGCATCGAAGAAATGGTCGATCCCGAGCGCGTCCAGCGCCCACTCGGGCCGCTGCGGCACGGTGCGCAGGAACCGGTCGCCGCCCCCGAAGCTGGCCACGATCGGGCAGCCGCCGCGCAGGGCGCCCTGGGCGTTCTTGCCGACCAGGCCGTAGTGACGCTGGACACCGGGAACCCGTGACCGGCGGCCATCAGCAGGGCGAAACCGCCGGTGGCGCAGAACCCGATTACGCCGAGCCGGACATCGCATCCAGACTGGCCCGCCAGCCATGCCCGCGCCGCGTCGACCTGGCCGAAGGTCCGGCCCCGGCCGGCCTGCAAGTCACGGAAGATCCGCAGCAGGCACGCCGACGGCCGCCCCAGAAGCCCAGGTCACCGACAGGGCCAGGTACCCGGCACCCCAGGCATCTCGCCCACGGATGTGGAGATCGTGACATCCACCGCGGCCAGCCCCCCATCCGTCAGCAGCCCCGGCCAGCCTAACCACCCGGCTCGCCGGGCCCGGCGGCCCACTGGACCACGGCACCGAATCCGTTAGCCGACGACCACTGGACGTCCTTAACCTGCACCCCGTCAGGCACCTGGAAGCTGACCGCCCCTGTCGTGGTGCCGCCCTGTGCTACCTGGATCACGCCGTCGTTGAAGTTCGCGTACCCCGCGATGTCTGCGAAGTCGCAGGTGTAGGTGTGGCCGTTGCTGCCCACGAGTGCCGCGTCGTTGTTGGCGTCGTCGCCCTTCGGGCTTCCGCTCACGGCCGTTATCCGGAAGACCGCGCCGACGAACCGCGTGCCGCTGTCCGGACTGGTGAACGGGCCTGCTCCCTGAGCCGGGTCGACGACCTTGACCAGCGTGACCTGGTAAGTGTCGCCGATGCCGTCCTGGACATCGAAAGACGAGCCGATCCCGGCCGACGGCGGCGCTGCTGCGCCGTGACCGCGCAACGACAGGGTGCCGATCGCGATGCCGGCGACCAGCACCACCCCGGCGATGGACACGATGACCCGCGCCCGGTGCCTGGTCCCGCGCGGCGGCGGCCCGTAGCCGGGACGCAGGCCCGGGTAGGACGGCTGGCCGGTGACCACGACAGCGATCGCGCTCGCGGCCTTCTTGTTGAACCGCGGAACCTCCAGCCGCCAGATGGCGCCATCGCCGAGCCTGATGGTGAGCGGCCAGACACCCCGCGCGCGGCCTAGGTCAAAGGCCCGCACCTGGCTGAGCGGAACCCGGGCGATCACCCCAGCCGGCGCTCGGGCCTTGAGGCTGACCAGTGCGAGCTCATCCTTGGTGACCGCGAGCAGGGCCACCCAGCCGAACCGGGGCGTCTGGGCAGGGGCAGAATCCGGCCGGGGGCCGAACATGATCCGGGCAACCAGCGGAGCCAGCATCACAGCCTCCGCGCTGTAATTCACCCGGCTGGCGTTCCGCCACGCCTGCCCTCGGGGCCAGACTTTCGCCGCGGCGAGCTGCGGCGAGCCCAGCACCCTCGAAGCGTCCAGAGCCATCGTGTCCCTCCTGATCAGCCCCTGCCGACCGTGCGGTGATCACCCGCCGGTGATCGTGAAGTTCTCGTCGCAATGGCCCTTGACTCTGCCCGCCACGCCATCTTCGGCGGCGACGATCAAGAGCGCCGAATCGGCGCCATAGCATGGCTCCTGGGCGTGGGAGTGACAGGTAATCATGCACGCGCCATCATCTGCCGTGGCGAGCGAGTGCGGCTTGCGGAGCATTTTCAGCCGTGCTCTCCTGGACGACGCATTCGGATGGCTCGGAGTGGATGTTATGGGCCGAAACATCAGCGTATTCCAGGCTATCGCGGCGAATTTCAAGGTCTGCCCTGGATGGTCAGGAGCTGCGCCTGCTGATGCGCCACAGGTAGGTGCTGCCGTCGAGGTCGCCGGCGGCCAGGGTGGTGCTGCCCGGGACGAACGCCACCGCATCCACGCCCTGGCCGCCGGGGTCGGTGAGAGTAGCGGTGATCTTCCGGGTCGCGGTGTCCCACAGGTAGGTGCTGCCATCCTGGTCGCCGGTGGCCAGGGTGATGCCGCCCGGGGCGAACGCCACTGCGTACACGCTTTCGCCGCCAGGGTCGGTGAGGGTGGCGGTGAGCGTGCCGGTCGCGGTGTCCCACAGGTAGATGCTGCCGTTGTAGTCGCCGGCGGCCAGGGTGATCCCGCCCGGGCCGAACGCCGCCGCCTTCACGTCCTGGCTGCCGGGATAGGTCAGGGTAGCGGTGATCTTCCCGGTCGCGGTGTCCCACAGGTAGGTGCTGCCGTTAGTGTCGCCGGTGGCCAGGGTGGTGCCGCCCGGGGCGAACGCCAGCGCGGGCACGCCCTCGCTGGCGGGGTCGGTGAGGGTGGCGGTGAGCTTGCCGGTCGCGGTGTCCCACAGGTAGATGCTGCCGTTGGTGTCGCCAGTGGCCAGAGTGGTGCCGCCCGGGGCGAACGCCACCGCGTACACGCCTTTGCCGCCGCGGTCGCTCAGGGTAGCGGTCAGGGTGCCCGTGAGCGGCCCGGATAGCGTGGCAGGTTTCGTTTGCTGGCTGCTTGCCGCCGGGCTGGCAGTGGGGGTGCCCGTGAGCGCCCTGGACTGCGTGGCAGGCTGGGTCTTATTCCTGCTGGCCGCTGAGGCGGCGGCGGGGGTGCTGGCATGCGGCACGGACGGCGGCCGGGGGGTGTCCGGCCCGGAAAGCAGGACGGGGATGGCTACTGCCGCCGCAGCCAGAAGCGCGCCTGCCAGCGTGATCGGCAAGTAGCGGCGCCGCCGGGCCGGCCGGGCAGGGCTGCTGTCCAGGCCCGGCCCGGACCCGATGCGCTGGCCGGGGGCGGCGATGTCCTGTGTCGCCTTGTCCGCAGCCGCCTCGGGCGTGCCCGTGTCCGGGGCCAGCCTGTCCGGCCTGCCCGGTCCGTCTGGTCCGTCTGGCCCGCTGGCCGATCTGGCCGGGATGCCGGGTGCCCTTGCTGCCGCCGGGGGATGCACTTCCCCGGTGGCGGGGGCATCTGCGGGATTAGCCGGGGCGGTCGCCGCTGGGGCCGGGGCGGCCGACCGGTAGGACGGCAGGGCCAGCGCTTCCCGCAGCGCGCCGGCGAACTCCCCGCACGACAGGTAGCGTTCTGCCGGGTCCTTGGCCAGGGCCCTGGCGAGCACCTGCCCGGCCGCGGCGGGCAGGTCGGGACGCCGCTCGGCCAGCAGCGGCGGGGACTGGTTCAGGTGCGCCAGCAGCACGGCCAGCCCCTGGTCGCGGTGGAACAGGACCGTGCCGGTGAGCAGGTGCCAGGCCACGCACGCCAGGGCGTACTGGTCGGCCCGGCCGTTCACGGCCTGGCCGTTGACCTGCTCGGGTGAGGTGTACTCGGGGGTGCCCAGGTACTGGCCGGTCCCGGTTAGCCCCCCCGTCGCCGACGAGATGCCCTTGCTGATCCCGAAGTCCGACAGGTACACATGGTCAGGCCGTTCCGGGTCCGCGTCCACCAGGATGTTCGCGGGCTTGACGTCGCGGTGGACTAGGCCCGCGCGGTGCGCGGCGTCCAGCGCGGACGCTACCGGGGACAGGAACTGCGCGGCCCGCTCCGGCGGCAGGGGTCCTTCCCGCGCCAGGACCCGCCGCAGGTCGCCGCCGGTCACCAGCCGCATCGCGATGAACAGCGCCCGTCCCGCCTGGCCGGCCTCGTAGACCGGGATGATGTGCGGGTGGTCGACGGCCGCCGCCGCCCGGGACTCAGCAGTGAACCGCCGCCGGAACTGCTCGTCGGCGGCCAGCGCCGGGGCCAGGACCTTCAGCGCCACCGGCCGGCCCAGCCGCTCGTCCCGGGCCCGGTACACCATCGCCATCCCGCCCGCGCCCAGTGGCTCATCCACCAGGTACCCGGCCACCCGCGACCCGGGCGCGAGAGCGCCCAGTGCCGCGAAATCCTCGCTCAACCACCCCTCCCCGCCCCGGCCGCCCAGCGCCGTCCCCAGCACCATCCCGGCCGCCTGTATCCGCGCGCATCCCTCTGGCACAGATCATCTACCGGTGTCAGCACGGTTTCAACGCGATGCGCTGTACGACATACCGGGCGATAACCAGAGCCCGCAGGCTGCTGCCGAGTTCAGCCGGTGGAGGTCTTCACGGGCGTCAGCGTGGCGAGCCTCACGATTGCGCCGATGTCGGCATCGCCGTCCTCGGCGAGGCGACCCGCGTCGGCGGCTTGTCGGGACGGCTGCGCCGCCTGCGTCAGCTGTACTGCAGGATCACCCCGACGACGTCCTGGTCCGGGTTGCCGCTCGCGTGCATGACTCCGGCCGCGATCTGCTCGGTGGTGCCAGGAATGCGCGAGACCGCGTAGATCCTGATCGACGCGGGGCCGGCCGGAAGCGCTGCGGTGGCCAGCCCGCCGGTCGGCGTGTAGTGCACGAGC
>JASHXJ010000624.1 GCA_030043595.1 Trebonia sp. | reverse complement strand
GGACAGCTCAGGTGCGGGCTTCAAGGACGTGGGCAAGCGCGGCCCGTTTGGTGACGTCCAGCTTCCTGAAGACCTTCCGCAGGTGGTAGGCGACGGTGTTCGCGCTGATACAGAGCTGGTCGGCTATCTCCAGGTTGGAGGCACCCTTGCTGGCCAGGCCGGCGATCTGCAGTTCCTGAGGGGTCAGTTCGTCCTGGTCGCCCGCGCTCCTCCTGCGGGCATGCTCCCCGGTTGCGAGCAGCTCCATCCGCGCCCGCGCGGCGAACGCCTCGGCGCCGACGCTGTCGAGGATGTCGTACGCGCCGTGCAGCGCCGCCCGCGCGTCGCGCCGCCGGTGCTGGCGGCGCAGCCACTCACCGTAGACCAGGTGCGCTCGCCCGAGCTGCGGCACGATCCGGCAGCGCCCGAGGTGCTCGATGGCGTCGCGGTACAGTCCCTCGGCATCCTTGTCCTGTGCCAGCAGCGCCCGGGACCGCAGCAGCATGCCCAGGGCCCAGTCGGTCCCCGTCGCCTCCGCCCGGACGGTGAACCTGTCCAGCGCGCAGGCCGCGTCCTCGACGGCACCACATCGGGCGGCCGCCTCCACCAGTTCGGGCAGCAACTCGATTTCACCCGGCATGCCCTGCAGCGACGCGTTCAGTCCGTGCCGTAGCGCGGCCTGGTAGTTGCCCAGCCCGAGCTCGAGCACGGTCAGCGAGATCGCGGTGAAGCCGATCACGAACCCGTAACCCGCCTGGATAGCCTCGCGCAGGCGAGCCGCGGCGAGCGGCCGGGCGGCCGCTTCCCGCCCTTGCCAGGCCAGCACTGCCAGGTCGCTGATCCCGGTCCTGAGATCGGCCGCCACCCCGGTCGCCGCGGCCAGTTCCCTGGCTTCCGCGGTCGCGTCCTCGGCTGCGGTATAGCGGCCCGCGAGCGCGTCGGAGTAGCTCAGCAGCCCCAGTGTCCAGGCCACTTCCGCCGGGGAGCCGTAGCTGCGCGCCTGTGCTACCGCCCGTGCGCAGCTGGCATGCAGCGCCGCGTCGTCCAGCAGCTCGTAAGCGGCCAGCGGAGCCATGAACACGAAACGCAGGTGCTCGCTGCCCGGGGCCCGCTGGCCGGCCGCCGCGATCGCCTGCCGAAGCTGCGCGACGCCTGCCTTGTCCTTGTGCTCAGCCAGCGCGGCAAAGCCGTCCAGGGCAAGGCCGGCCACGCTCGCCGGGGCGTCCCGCCGGGACGGCCTGGCACGGACGGCCTGCAGGACCTCGGTGGTTCCGGCGCCCCGTGCGAACCGGCCCGCGGCCAGGGCCGCCTCGAACGCTTCGAGCAGCGTGTCCCATGCCTGTCCGGGGTCGAGCGGCTGCAGTTCCCTGGCCGCGTCCAGCAGGATCGGCGAAGCCTCGGCGGGCTTGCCCAGCACGATGCGCACGACCCCGCGCAGCCGTTTCGCCCGCGACCGGGCCAGCGGGTCGACGAGGTACGGTCCGGCGCGTTCCGCCAGCGCCGCGGCGGCGGCTGGATCACCGGCGTTGAGCCGTGCTTCCGCGGTGGCAAGCGTCCGCGCGGCGCGCCGTGCCTGGTCGGGCGTCAGCCTGGCCGCGCGCTCGAGGAACGCCGCGCAGCCGGCCCAGTCGCCCCGGCTGCGCGCGCGCTCCGCGGACTGCGCGAGCTCATCCGCGATCTCCTCGTCGGCTCCCGTGGCCGCGGCGGCCAGGTGCCAGGCCCGGCGATCCGGATCCAGCCCGCAGTCGCTGACGGCCGCGAGCACCTCGTGCGTGCGCCGGCGCTCGCCGGCGGTGGCGGCGTAGTAGACGGCCGAGCGCAGCAACGGGTGGGCGAACGACATGTGCGGCTCGAACCGGAGGATCCGCTCGAGGCCTGGCGCGTCTCCCGCGTCGGCGCCGACCCCCAGCCGCTCGGCCGCTCTCCAGATCAGCTCGGGCTGCTGCGACGGCTCGGCCGCGGCCAGCAGCAGCAAGGTCCGTACCGGCGACGGGAAGGAGTGCACGCGGCGAAGGAACGCCGACTCGACCCGGCTGCCGAGAGGCAGCGGGTCTGGCAGCGGCAGCGTGCCGTTCAGCTCCGCCGCTGACAGCCCGCGGCCCAGTTCGATCAGCGCCTCCGGGTGGCAGGCGGTGGCGGCTAGGATCCGCCGCACGACGCCTTGATCCAGCGAGCACCCGCAGACGCCCGTCAGCAGCTCCTGCGCCACCTCGTCGGACAGGCCCGTCAGTTCCAGCTCTGCCAGGCCGTCGAACGAGGCGGACGGCTGGTCCTCATCGCCGATCGCGAGCAGCATCGCCACGGGCTCGGCCGACAGCCTGCGCGCGACGAAGCCCAGCGCGTCAGCCGACGGCTTGTCGAGCCACTGCGCGTCATCGATGACACACAGCACCGGCTGGTTGAGCGCCGCCTCGGTGATCATCGTCAGCGCGCCGATCCCGACGAGAAAACGGTCCGGCAACGTGCCCGCTACCAGGCCGAACGCCGAACCGAGGGCTTCTCGTTGCGGTCTGGGCAGCCGCCTGAGCGATCCCTGAAACGGGACAAGCAGCTGATGCAGCGCCGCGAAATCGAGTTCCGTCTCTGACTGGACGCCGGTCACCTGCACAACCTGCATGTCCGCGGCGCCCTGCGCGGCCTGCGCGGCATGCGCAAGGAGCGCGGTCTTCCCGATTCCCGGCACGCCGCGCAGCAGCAGTACCCCGCTCGACCCGTGACATGCGGCGGCGAGCAGGCGGTCGAGCACCTCGCGCTCCTCGCTCCGCCCCAGCAACGCATGGGTCGCCCTGCTCACCCGCATATCTGTCCCCCGTCAGTGCCTCCCTCGGCGGTGGCCGCGGTGAGGTCCTTCTCACTGGACCCGCCTGTCTCACCAATCCCGCAGAGACTCAATTGACGGGTCCGGCAACACCATTATCTGAATCGTCTCTGCGCGCGCCGCCGCGGGGACCACCGGTTACGGGAAAGGCGGTGACTACCAGTTCTGAGGACGCGAGCCGACAGCCGCGCGAGGAGGCTGGAGCCATGTCGCCGCTGGCGGGTTCTGCTCGGCCGGCGGCCCGTTACGTCGGGGGAAGGAAGCGTCATGGGGAAAGAGGCTCGGATCGGACTGCTGCTTGGTGCTGCCGCCTGCCTGCTGGCTGTCCTCGTCGACTGGGTCGTCATAGAACTGCACACCGCGGAGGCATAACTGCACTACTAATCCGAGGACGCCCTGGGCACGGGTGACGTGACGGAGGACGCGGTGCTGCTGGCCGGGCCGCTGGGGCTCGGCCATGAAATGATGGCCCGCTGTTGTGCCGACCTTTTCGAGCGGTCGGGGTGGCGGACGCGGCGACTGGACAGCGTGTCGCTGCTTGGCCCGCTGAGCGCCGGCGTGGGCAGGCGCGTGTTCAGCTGCCTGGTCGCCATCCCGGGCCTGTACGACGGGCTGCACTTCGCGCACCTGCGGACGGGAAGCCGGCTCGCCGATCGGATGGACCGGGCCTCAGCCGCCAGGCTGGTGCCCGCGCTGCGGGCCGAACTGCATCGGCGGCCGGCGGACGTCGTGCTCAGCACGTTCGCCACGGGCGCATCGGCAGCCGCCAGGCTCAAGAAAGAGAACCCAGGCCTGTGCACGGTCGTGCTGTGCACGGATGTGGCGGTGCACCGGCTGTGGGTCGCGGAGGGAACGGATCTGTTCCTTGTGACCTCCGCCGCGGCCGCGGCGTCGGTTCGGCGCTACTGCCCGCGGGCCGCGGTTGCGATCGTGCCGCCGCCGGTGCGGCCGCAGTTCTACGCCGCCCCGCGCCAGGACAATGCCAGGCGTGCGCTTGGCGTCCCGCGGGACGACTTCTGCGTGCTGGTCATTGACAGCGGCTGGGGGTTCGGTCCGCTGGCGGAGAGCGTGTCGGCGCTCGCCGACGCGGGAGTGCACGTGCTGGCGGTGGCGGGCCGGGACCGCAGGACCGAGATGCGGCTGCGGGAACTGGCCGCGAGGACCGCCCGGGTCACGCCCTTCGGTTTCACCGACCGCGTGCCGGAGCTGATGGCCGCGGCCGACGTCGTCGTGGCGCTGCCCGGTGCCACCACGTGCAGCGAGGCACGAGTGGTGGGACGCCACCTCCTGCTGCTCGACCTCATGCCGGGTCACGGCCGCGACAACCTGCTGCACGAACTGGAACTGGGCCAGGCCCATGCGTGCGTCGCGACTCCCAGCGGGATCACGGCCAGCGTGCTGGCCCTGCGAGACCAGGGCGTCTCCCCGGCGGTGCCGTGCAGCCCACCGGAACGCTGGGAGCCCGGCTTCGTGGCCGCCCTGCGGCGGATCGGCGTGGACCTGCGCCCGGCCGGTCCGGCATCCGCCCCGCGCCTTAGGCTGACGTCCTGAAAGGGCCACTTCGCATGATGCGCACGCTCTTCCTCAACCCACCGTCCTATGCGGGCTTCGACGGCGGGGCCGGCGCCAGGTACCAGGCCAGGCGGGAGATCCGGTCGTACTGGTACCCGACCTGGCTGGCCCAGCCGGCCGCCATCGTTCCCGGCAGCAAGCTCGTGGATGCCCCGCCAGCTGGCCTGACCCTCGCCGACATCCTTCCGCTGGCTCGCCGCCACGACCTCGTGGTCGTGCACACCAGCTCGCCCAGCTTCGGCGGCGATGTCCAGGTAGCGGAGGCGCTCAAGGCCCAGAACAGCGGCCTGGTGATCGGCTTCGTCGGACCCAAGGTCGCCGTGCAGCCCGAGCAGTCGCTGCAGGCTTCGCGGGCCATCGACTTCGTGGCCAGGGAGGAGTTCGACTTCACCGTCGCCGAGGTGGCCGAGGGGCGTCCGCTTCCCTCGGTCGACGGCATCAGCTACCGGGACCGTGACGGCACCGTCGTGCACAATCCCGACCGGGAGACGCTGGAGGACATGGACCGGCTGCCGTTCGTCACCCCGGTCTACAAGCGGGACCTGCGCGCGGAGGACTACTACATCGGGTACCTCCTGCACCCGTACCTGTCGCTGTACACCGGGCGGGGATGCCGGTCCCGGTGCACGTTCTGCCTGTGGCCGCAGACCGTCGGCGGGCACAGGTACCGGACTCGCAGCGTGGCCAGCGTGCTGGCCGAAGCCGCGCTGGCCCGCGAGCTGTTCCCGCAGATGAAGGAGCTGTTCTTCGACGACGACACGTTCACCGACGACCGGCCGCGGGCCGCGGCGATCGCCGCCGGGCTGGGCCGGCTGGGGATGACCTGGTCGTGCAACGCCAAGGCCAACGTCCCCCGCGAGACGCTGGCGGTGATGCGGGATAACGGGCTGCGCCTCCTGCTGGTGGGGTTCGAGTCCGGGAACCAGCAGATCCTCATCAACATCAAGAAGGGCCTGCGGGTGGACCGGGCCCGCCGGTTCGCCGCCGACTGCCGGGACCTGGGCATCACCGTGCACGGCACGTTCATCTTGGGCCTGCCCGGGGAGACCGCCGAGACGATCCAGGAGACGATCCGGTTCGCCCGGAAGATCAACCCGCACAGCTTGCAGGTCTCGGTGGCGGCGCCCTACCCGGGCACCGAGTTGTACCGGCAGGCCATCGAGAACGGCTGGCTGCCCGGCGACGGTGACGGCACCGCGCTGGTCAGCGCGAACGGCACCCAGCTGGCGGCGCTGTCGTACCCGCACCTGGGACACACCGAGATCTTGGAGTCGGTGGACGCGTTCTACCGTCGCTTCTACTTCCGGGCTGGGAAGATCGCCGAGATGTCGGCCGAGATGCTGCGCCGGCCGGACATGGCCGGCCGGCGGCTGCGCGAGGGCACCGAGTTCGTCCGCTTCCTCGGCCGGCGAGCCAGGGAGGCCTGACCGATCATGCGCG
>JASHXJ010000623.1 GCA_030043595.1 Trebonia sp. | reverse complement strand
GCAGTCGTCGCGGCGTCGGCGGAGTTCCGCGAGCGCCGCAGCGTCGCCCGCAACCGCTGCGGCCATGTAATCGTTGGTATGAGCGTGCCATTGTCGCAGCACGTCGCTGGGAATCTGCGCCGCTGCCGGCAGCTTCCACACCCAGGACAGTCCGAGTTCGCATCCTTGCACGAACCCGTGCCTAAATCCGGGGCAGTGCAGCAAGTGGTCGGTCACGATGCCGGTCAGGTAATCCGTGGCGAATTCGTCGGCTCCCAGCAGGCGAAGCGCGGAATTTCTTTCGCGGCCATTACTTTCGTGGACTATCTGTCGCAGGATCTCACGGTTAGACGCTGCCGGAAGCGTCTCAACCGCCAGGCGGCGGATCATGTCATATGCCGCTGTGAGCGCGATTGTCCGGCGTGTCTCCTGATCGGCGCCGGCGATCACCGGGGCGAGATCCTCGTAGTCGTCGACGTCCGTCCACGTACACGGCGTCCAGCGGATGATGGCATCCAGCCACTCCGACGGGGAGTAATCCCGCAGGTCTCTTCCCATGGCATGCAGGACGTCATGCGGGCATGGCTGATGCTTTTCGTCTGCTTCTGTCGCCTCTAGGGCCAGGTACGCCTGGAGTCCCCTTTCGGGATCGAGCCTGAAAAGAGCCTGGGCAGCCCACAGGCGGCTGCGGGCAGCTCTGGTCACTGGGCCGCGGATCAGTGACTCGTCGCACCCGGAGTCCGCGAGCTGGATGAATACCTCGCTCGTGTCGGGGAGGTCCGGGACCAGCATGGGAGCAGCCGTGAGCGCGAGCGCCGGATCACTGTGGATGAGCGCCAGCAGCGACGCTTCCCGCAGCCTTAGCGGAAGGGCGGAATCCTCTGTCATGTCACGCAGTTGGTCATTAGGCATGTGCTTTACGCCGGTGACGTCCAGACTGAGCAGGTTCCGCCCAAATTCGGACTGGCCGGAGGTCACCCGCATCGCCATCTCTAGCTTGGCTCGGTCGTGGAGCCCGGCTTGTATCAATGCCTTGACGTCGGCCGGAAAATTCTTCTCATCGAACGGAAGGCCCCGAAGGTGGGCCTCGGTGGCTGCTATGCCAAGCAGGCGATATTCCGATCCGTTTGGGGCGAATCTCTCTCGCGGCGTTCTGGCGAGGCCAAGCACGATCCAGTCGGGCTGGCTACGAAGGATTACGGCGTCCTGCTCTTCTCTGAGGTATCCGCCGTGCGCGGAGGGGATGCCCCACGACACAAAGGAAAGCTGTCCGCCCGCCATGCGCGCGAGCACGTCACTCGCGGCCTGTGCGCCCGCGCGCAGCGCCACGGTGAAGGCTGCATTGGGCTTATGCCCAGCCGTCTTCCCCGACTCGGTCCACGGAGCCAGTGCGTCCCAGGAAATGCCAGTGAAGCCGTGGCTGCCCAGGCAGGCTAGAGCCGTGGCGCAGTTCCACTGACGGGTGTCATCCTTCGTCCTGAGCATCGTTTGGAGGCGGCGCATGGCATTAAGCGAGCCGGGTCTCGGCAGGCTGGTTTCGGCGAGCGCCCGCACGGCCAGCTGATCCACTATGGCGAAGGCGTCGCTGGCGCCGTCTTCATCGAGCGCCCGAAGCAGCGGCGCAGGGTCCGGGAGGAGCCCGGCTAGCAGGACGGTCACGTCCCGCCAGTCCTCGTGGGCCCACCATCTCGGCTGGAGGAAGTCAATCGCGCTGGCGGGGTCCTCGCTCAGCTTCCAGGCGACAAGGTAGTGCTGCAACTGCGCGTGGACGAAGGCCGCCGAATCCGCGCCGGGGCGGCTGAGGCCGGGCAGCAGCGCCGACAGGACCGCCGCCTCACGCGCAACGGCCCGCCTGCCGCGCGCGTCAAGCTCGTCGGCTGTCGGGACGCCTTTGCGCGGGTGAACGAGCTGGGCGAGGATGTCATGAATACCCGCGACGGGCCAGGTCGCATTCCATTCAGGCTCCTCGGTCGCCATTCGCCAGGCGATCTCGCGCGCATAGCGTGCGCGCAGTTGAACCGAGAAGTCGTCGTCCGCGCTGAGCGGCCGCTCGCGCCAGTCTGACCGGAGCAGTCTGGGGATCGCGTTGCGCAGCAGGCCGGTTCGGGTGAGGTGCTCATCCGTGCCTGCGGCGGCAAGTGCTGCGAGGAACGGGTTGTCGAGCAGCTGGTCCAGCACGCCATCGTGGCGAACCCGCGCGATCAGCCCGGACGCCGCTCCCCCTCGCCAGGCCTGCCAGTGCGCGTTGCGGTCATGTCTGCTTATCGTGCGCAGCGTGACGGTCGTGGGCTGCGCCCACGTGAACGCCCTGCGCAGGTCTTCCCTGTCTCTCGCGGTGAGGATCAGTTGCGTCGCCGGGTGCTCCAGCCAGATCCCTAGCGACCCGTTCGGCTGTGACAGCTCACGAAGATCTGCGGCGGGCAATTCGTCCAGGGCGTCCAGGCACACGCAGACGGGCTGCCCTCGGTAGATGTGCTCCAGGATCGCTCGCCTGAGCTCGCCCACTTCGGCCGGCGGCATCCTGCCAACGACGCACTGCGTCGTCTCCGTCACGAGGGCCTGCCACGGGTCGGCGTCGTCGGCCTGCGCGGCTAGGCGCCGCAGCCGGGACATGAAGGCGTGCGCCGACGCGTGCAGCGGAAGAGCCGACTCGGCCCCGCCGACTTCGGACATCGGCTGGTCGAGAAGCCTCTCCGCCCGGTCGCGGGCGACCCCGGCCAGCCAGCGGCTTTTCCCTTCACCGGAACCGCCAACCACGATAGAGAGCCGGGGACTCAACTTCTTAGACAGTGAGCGAGGAATGTCCGGTGGCGCGTCCAAGGCCCACGGCGGCGGTGCGGCAAGCGCGCGCCCGAGCGCCTCAAGCCAGGTCGCGACGGCGCGGACAGAAGGCCCGCGTTTCTGCTCGGCCGGCCGTGCGGCTGACTGAGCCCGTACCATCGCCCGCACCAGCCGCTCGGTCCGGCTCGGATCCAGCTCACCGTGGCGGCCCCGCGCCGCGTGCAGCATCGCGACGCGCTCCGCGTTCAGATCGCACGCGTTCCCGAGCGCGTCGAGCCACTCCGGCTTGAAGCTCGCCGCGTCGCCCTCGAAGCACCTGTTGACGCTGGTGCGGATGACATCGCGTCGCTGCCGCGCCCCGGCTGAATTGTGTTTGAGGATACCGACAAGCTCCGCGACCGTCTCGCCACGCTCACCTGCCAGCACTAGGGTCGCGATAGTCCCGCCTGTCGGAATCGATAGGCCGTCGACCGTCCGAGGTTCCTGACCCGCAGAGCGCGGTCGTCCGAGTCCGAGGCGGACGACTTCCCGGATCCGGTCCTGCGCATGCACGGTGAGCACGGCGAGCAACTCATCCGGGAATGCGGTGTCTAGGCCGAAAGGTACGTGCGGCACCAATCGACTATCTCATGTTTCGCGGACCTCTCTGCTGCCCGGCACGTTACGCAGGATTTCACGTGCGGCGATGTCCGAAACGGGTCCCTCGGCTGTGCTGGTACCACGGGCGGGTACAGCAGACCACCGCTGTCATGGAGGTGCCAATATGAGCAGTCAGCCCAACCTCGGCAAGTCGTTCTGGGCCGGGTTTTTCCGAGTTGTCGAGTTCGCCATCAAAGACTGGCCGTCAACGCTGCGGCTGCTGTGCGTCATGCTGGTCGTCTTCGGATTCTTCCTTCTCTCCCAGTGCCTCGGCTGAAGGGCCCGGAACCAATGTCGAGCGCAATGTGGACACCGAGCGGTCACGAGCGTGAAGCTCGGCTGGGTAGACCACA
>JASHXJ010000010.1 GCA_030043595.1 Trebonia sp. | reverse complement strand
AGATCGAGGCCGTCTCAGCGGTGCCCGACTTCGGTGCGCCGGCAGAGAAGTGGTTCCCGTGGACTCGGGCCTACCAGCGGGATGAGTGGCTGGACCAGCTTGTCTCACGGAGCGACCACGCCGCCCTCGAATCAGCGGTCCGAGACCGCCTGTTCGAAGCCATCGGCGCGGCCATCGACGATCACGGCGGCTCGTTCGTCATGAACTTCGAGACCGTTCTGATCACCGCGACCCGGCTGGGGTAGCCGCTCGACCGGGGGTCGGCGGCACTATGACACTGTGCCAGCGGCAGGAGCGGGTCACCTGGCGCCCGATCACCTGTCGCCGGCCTCCACGTAGCTGGCGTCCAACCCGCCGGGGAAATTCCCTGACCGCCTGCTTGGATCTGAGCACATGAAGGGCCATAGGACAGGGCCAACGTTGCCTGACGCGGCACTAGCCCGCTAACTAGCCCACTAACGGCGGCGGCCGCGCTTGTCAGGCCATCGGAACTCAAGTCACATCAGCCTCTCCTGTTCACTTTGTATGTGCTCGGCACGACATATCAGGACAAATCGCACGGCAATGTGGTCGGCGCGCATACAAAGCCAGCGGAAGGGACCGGCGTGGCGGATGTGAAAAGGGCAGAAGTGACGACCGTGCCGACAGGTGCTTATGGTATTGCCACTTTTCAACGGCCGAAATTAGGATCCGGGTGGTACCGCTTCCGACTGACAGGAGAACCTGGAGTGGACACCGATAACGATCCCGGAGTGTCTGCGCACAGGTCGGGCGTCAGCCGGCGGACATTGATCGGCGCGGCGGGCGTTCTCGGAATCGCGGCCACAGCCTCCCGCGCGCTGCCGGCCGAGGCGGCGACCGCAGCGGCGCCAGCCTCGCAGTTCCTTGGCAGCAACGCGAAAGTATTCACGGACATCAGGTACGGGGAAAAGATCTCCGGCGTGCGGTATCCGGGCGTTCCCGGCCTTCGCGGCGTTCGCATCTACGGCCTGCAGCCTGATGGCCCGGGCAAGGAGACCGACCGGATCGCCAAGGCCTGGCCCGCGCCGCCGGTCGCCACCGCGGGCCCGATCGTCTATTCCGTCTATCCGGTGCCTGAGCACGTGTTCAACGGCGATCTGCATGACGCCCTCAAGAACCTGATCGCCAGCGCGCCTCCGGACTCGTACCTGACGACCTGGCACGAAGCGCTCTCCCTTCCCTACCCGCCGTATATCACCAGTGCCAGCATGTATAAATTGCATGCTCACATGAACGCCATGACGGCGGGTACCAACGTCAGGTACGGATCGATATTCGGCGGCGGCGACCTCGTGACGCTCTTCAAATCGGTGCCGCCCAACCTCGGCTTCTATGGTCTCGATCTCTACGGCAACGAGGGGATCGAGAAGGGGCTGGCACGGCTTGAGCAATTCATCTCGCTGGCAAAGCCTAAGGACACCAAGACCCCCGGCTACCCAAGACTGGTGATCCCGGAGTGCAACACCCCCGAGAAGGCGCAGCGACCGGACTGGTTCAAGGGCGTCTGCAGGCGAATGCACACGTACGGCGCCCATTCCATCGGGGTCCTGACCTTCTGGAATCCCGCCGGCCCGCTGTCAGGCCCGTGGGATCCCAAGGACACGAAGACCATCGCCGCAATGAACGACGTCATCAACAGCATCTTCTAGGTTCGCTGGCGGAGGGGATGCGGGCTCCCGGCACAGTGGTCGCGGCCGGGGAGGATCACCCTGTCCTCCGTGACAATGGCCGTGACGAGTTCCGCCGGGGTGACATCGAAGGCGTAATTGAGGGCACGCGTCCCGGGGGGTGCCGCCGGGACACCGAGCACATGAGTGACCTCGTCCTCTGGCCGCAGCTCGAGCGGGATCTGCCGCCCGCTCTCCGTCGCCTCGTCGATCGTCGACTCAGGGGCCGCCACCACGAACGGGATGCCTGCCCGGCGCGCCGCGAGCGCCAGCGCGTACGTGCCGATCTTGTTGGCCACGTCACCGTTCGCCGCCACGCGGTCGGCCCCGACGACGACGGCATCAGCCAGACCCTGGCTGATCAGGAACGGTCCTGCGCCGTCGCAGGTCAGGTAGTGCTCGATGCCGAGCTGACCGAGTTCCCAGCAGGTAAGGCGCGCGCCCTGGAGCAGCGGGCGGGTTTCATCCACGATGACCTTGCCGAGCTCCCCCCGTTCATGCAGCATGCGGATCACGCCAAGCGCCGTTCCCCAGCCCAGGCACGCGAGGGCTCCGGTGTTGCAGTGGGTGTGGATGGTCAGCGGGCGGGTTCCGCAGGCCTCGGACAGGTAACCGGCACCTCGCTCGCTGATGTGGCGGCTCGCGCCGATCACCGTGTCCCGGATGGCAGCGGCGGCGGCCTCGACGGCAGCCGGGCCCTGCTGGATCGCGGCAGCGGCTGCCTGGACTTCCCGGCGCAGGTTGACGGCCGTCGGCCGGGCGCCGGCGATGCGCTCGACCTCGGTCTCCAGCCGGGCCGAGCGCCAGCCCTCGCGTGCACCCTGACGGACCGCGAGCGCGACGCCGAGCGCGCCGGCCACACCAAGGGCCGGGGCACCACGGATGGCCAGCCGCGTGATCGCGTCAACCAGCTCGTGCACCGTGGTGATGTGCAGCACGCGGAACTCACCGGGCAATGCCGTCTGGTCGATCGCGACGATGTGCCCGTCACGCCAGGCGACCACGTCGTTCAGCGGGTCAGCCTCACCTGGATCTGGTCGCATAACGTTTACGGTAGCTGCCGCTCGGTGAGTCCGGGCACCAGGAGACGGAGGGACGATGCTACTCGGTGAGATACGCCAGGACATCGTGCGCGTCTGCCGGGACCTGGCCGCGGCAGGACTGGCCGTGGGTACGTCGGGGAACGTGAGCGTCCGCAGCGCTGATCTTGTCGCCGTAACGCCAAGCGGCCTGGCGTATGAGGACATGTCCGCCGACCTGGTGGGCGTGCACCGGCTCGATGGCACGCCGGCCGAGGCGTCGGCTGAGCCGACGAGCGAGCTCCCGCTGCATCTCGCCATCTACGCAAGCACCGATGCGACCGCCGTCGTCCATACGCACTCCCTCGCCGCGACGGCCGTCTCAACGGTGGCGGACGAGCTGCCGGCCATTCACTACTACGTGGCAATGTTCGGCGGGCCGGTGCGGGTCGCGCCCTACGCCACGTACGGGACCGAGCAGCTCGCGCGGAACGTCGTCGCCGCGCTGCGGGAGCGGACCGGGTGCATCATGGGCAGCCACGGTGCGGTCACCATCGGGCCCGACCTCAAGACCGCGCACACCCGCAGCCTGTACCTTGAGTGGCTCAGCGAGCTCTACCTGCGCGCGACCGCCGCTGGGCAGCCACGCCTGCTCCCCCCAGGGGAGATCGAGGCCGTCGCGGACAAGCTGGCGGCCTACGGCCAGCGGCGCCTTGACTGACGGCAGCGGGGTGGCCCTCAGGTGTGCACGGCGGCACCCAGGTACCGCGCGAGGTGCTCGATCACCTCACGCGCGTCGTCCTCGATGCCGCAGATGAACGTGGACCTGCGCCGTCGCAGCACGGGCAGCCCCAGCGCGTACAGTCCCGGGCTGACGGCCACGCCGCCCTCGTGCTGCAACTGGCCCTTCGCGTCAACCACGGGCACGTCGAGCCAGCCGTAGTCAGGCCGGAAGCCGGTCGCCCACACGATCGAACGGATCTCGCCGCTGCCAAGGTCAAGCTGCAACCGTGCCGTCTGCGGCACGCGCGTCGGCGGCAGGCGCTCCGGCGGGCCGAACTCTGCGTCGCGCCCGGTCGTCAGCGCCCATTCGTCGAACGTGTCAAGCAGCCGGCCAAGCTTGAGGTCGGCGAGCGAGAACACGTTGCGCAGGCCTCCAGACAGCAGCGCGCGGCCATCCCGTACAGCTGCCCAGCGGCCAACCAGCTCGACGCCCATCGAGGCGAGCGCGTTCAGATCAAGCGTGGACCGCTCGGGGGTCCCGACGAGCTGGGGCGAGGGCAGCCGCCGGGCCCGCGTGAGATCCTCCACTTCGTCGTAGCGCTGGTCCCACACGCCCGAGGCATCCATCCACCAGAGCACATCGCGTCCGCGGTACGTGCGCGGCAGCCGCACGTGCTCCCCCACCGAGAGGGTCACCGGCCGGCCCGACCGCTGGATCTCCGCCGCCAGCTGCATGCCGGTCGCCGACGCTCCCACGACGAGCACGCCACCGTCGGGAAGCTTGCCGGGGGCGCGGTAGTCGAACGTCGTCAGCTGCTCAACCGACGCAGGCACCGCGTCCTTGAACTGCGGTACCGATGGCTGATTGCAGGCACCGCTCGCGACGACCACTGTCCGGCAGGCGATCTCACCGCAGGTCGTCGTCACGTCGTATCCCTCGTCCGTCCGCCGCAGCGACGTGACGTTCGCACCGGTCCGCACGGGAGCGCGGGAGGCAGTCGCGAAGCGCTCGATGAACTCGGTCACCTCCCGTACCGTCATGTAGCCGTCCGGATCAGGGCCTTCGTAGCGAAGGCCCGGCAGGCGGCTTTGCCAGTTGGGAGTGAGCAGCCGAAGCGAGTCCCAGCGTTCGCGCCGCCACGAGTTCGCTACCTCGCCTCGCTCGAGCACGACGTGGTCGATCGACTGTGCGCTGAGAAAGTGGCTTGCGGCGAGGCCTGCGTGCCCCGCCCCGATGACGACGGTGGTGATGCGCTCTATGGCCAGGCCCTTCAGGCGACTTCTACGGTGACGTTCGTCGGGTTCGTGAGAGCGTCGAACACGGCGGAGCGCTTCTGGGACTGGGCCACCAGCGCTTCGATGTCCTCCTTCGATGCGTCCGCGTCGATGTGGAAGGTCACCTTGATGTCGTTGTAGCCGTTGCGGACGTCGGTGTCAGCACCGAGGATGCCGCGGATGTCGTGCGCTCCCTCGACCGTCGCCTCGACCGAGTGCAGCTGGATGCCGCGGTTCTGCGCGACGGACGCCACGCCCGCCGTCAGGCAGCTGGCCAGGCCGACGATGAGGTACTCGATAGGCGTGATGCCGTTGTCCTCCGCCGCGAAAATCTCGGGGTGGTCGGCTTCGAACACCGACTGCTCCTTGTGACTTTGCTCCTGTCCGAGGCCGAAGAAGCTCTGCACCTTCACCGTGCTGTGGACACCGCTCTGCCACTTGGCTGACGCGCGCCAGGTGAACTGGGCGGCCTCAGGGGCGCCCTTCAGTGCTTCGCGCGCCTCGAGCAGCGCCTGCACGTTGACGCCGTTGTCGGCAACAGTAGTCATGTCGAGTAATGCCCCTTCCGTTCCGTTTACTGTTCTGATTCCCTATGGATCTGATTGACAATACACCGCCCGGAGCGAGCTAACATAGCCCCATGGCGGAGCCAGCCTCGACGCTCGCGGCCGGCTCGGTCGGCACTGTCGAAACGCAGTACCTCGACCTGCCGGAGCCGGTGCGACTCGACTGCGGCCGGGAGCTGCATCCGGTTCGGGTGGCATACGAAACTTACGGCAATCTCTCGCCCCGGCGCGACAATGTCATTCTGGTGTGTCATGCGCTCAGTGGCGACGCACACGCGGCAGGCTTCGCGAAGGTGCCGCCGGAAGAGAGCACGCGCGACGGGTTCGGCGCCACCGATCGCGACGGCACGGCCGGCAAGGGGCTCGGCTGGTGGGACGGCATGATCGGCCCTGGGAAGGCGTTCGACACCGAGCGCTTCTTCGTGGTCTCCACCAACCTGCTCGGCGGCTGCCGCGGGACGACGGGGCCGGGGTCGATCGACCCGGCGACGGGCAGACCGTACGGGCCCGACTTCCCCGTGATCACCGTCGCGGACATGGTGCGGACCGAACGGGCGTTCCTCGACGAGCTCGGCATCGAGCGGCTCGCGGCGGTGGCTGGCGGCTCGCTTGGCGGGATGCAGGCGTTCGAGTGGGCGATCCTGTTTCCCGACCAGGTCGATTCCGTGGTGTCGATCGCCAGCACGCACGCGCTCCATCCGCAGGGGGTGGCCTGGAACGCGATCGCGCGCGAGTCGATCATGCGCGACCCCGGCTGGCAAGGCGGCCGGTACTACGGCACGGGCCGCGCCCCCGATGCGGGGATGGGTGTGGCGCGGATGGTCGGCCACGTCACGTACCTGTCGGCACAGGCGCTGAGCGACAAGTTCGGCCGGCGGCTGCAGTTCGCCGACGACATCCGCTACACGGTTACCGAGGCGGAGTACCAGGTCGAGAGCTACCTGCGGCACCAGGCCGACGCGTTCGTCAAGCGCTTCGACGCCAACACCTATCTGTATACGTCGCGCGCGCTCACGTATTTCGATCTCGCGAGGCAGTACGGTAGCGGGTCGCTCGCACGGGCGCTTGACGGCGTCGAGGCACGGACGCTGCTGATCGCGTTCAGTTCCGACTGGCTGTACCCGCCGTCCGCGTCGCGGGAGATCGAGGAGGCGCTTCGCGCGCTGGGCAAGCCGGTAGCGTTGCATGTGATCGAGGCACCCTACGGTCACGACTGCTTCCTGCTGGAGGAAGCGCGGCAGACGCCCATTATCCGGCAGTTCCTGGCGGAAGACAGGAGGCAATTGTGACCGATAAGCCCCTCCGGGCCGAGGAGGCACGCGCGTTCGGATTCGAGACACGGCAGCTGCACGCGGGGCAACGGCCCGACCCCAACACGGGCGCCCGTGCGGTACCGATCTTCCAGACGACCAGCTACGTGTTCGAGGACCCGGAGTCAGCGGCGGCGTACTTCAACCTCCAGGAGTACGGGAACACGTACTCGCGCATCATGAACCCGACCGTCGCGGTGTTCGAGGAGCGGGTCGCGAACCTCGAGGGCGGGGCCGGCGCGGTGGCGTTCGCCAGCGGGATCGCCGCGCAGGCGGCCGCGCTCTTCACGCTGCTGCAGCCCGGTGACCACGTCGTCTCGTCCGCGGCGCTCTACGGCGGCACGGTGAACCAGTTCAAGCACCTGCTGCGCAAGATGAACGTGGAGCTGACGTGGGTCGATCCCGACGATCCGGACGCGTGGCGGCAGGCGGTCCGCTCGAACACGAAGGCGTTCTTCGGTGAGACGATCGGCAACCCGGCCGGGAACGTGCTCGACATCGAGACCGTGGCGGCCATCGCCCACGAGCACGAGCTGCCGCTGATCGTGGACAACACGTTCGCGACGCCGTACCTGTGCCGCCCGATCGAATGGGGCGCCGACATCGTGATCCACTCGGCGACCAAATTCATCGGCGGCCACGGCACGAGCATCGGCGGCGTCGTCACCGAGGCCGGGACGTTCAACTGGTCCAACGGGCGGTTCGCCGTGGTCGCCGATCCGTCACCTGCCTACCACGGCCTGCAGTTCCACGAGACGTTCGGGACGTACGGCTACCTGATGAAGCTGCGGGCCGAGACGCTGCGCGACCTGGGGGCGGCGCTCTCGCCGTTCAACGCCTTCCTGTTCCTGCAGGGGCTCGAGACGCTGTCGCTGCGGATGGAGCGTCACGTCGGCAACGCGCTG
>JASHXJ010000080.1 GCA_030043595.1 Trebonia sp. | reverse complement strand
GGAAGTAGGTCAGGCCGACGAGGATGAGGATGACCGCGATGAGCATGCCGGCGAACAGCGGCGTCCGGGTATCCAGCGTGCCCGCGCTCGCGGGCACCGGACTCTGCCTGGCCAGCGACCCGGCGAGGCCGAGCGCGAATATCTCCGGCGCGAACCGGCCGAGCAGCATCACGATCCCGCCGACCGTGTTGTACCAGCCGGTATTGGTCGCGAGCCCGGCGAACGCCGACCCGTTGTTGTTGGCCATCGAGGCGAACGCGTACATGATCTCGGTCAGCCCGTGCGGACCGGGGTTCAGGATCGAGTTGGTCCCGAACCTGGTGGCGAGCGACAGCCCGGCCGCGGTGAGGATGACCACCGGCAGCGTCAGGAAGTACAGCGCCGCGTACTTCATCTCGGCGGGACGGATCTTCTTCCCGATGTACTCGGGCGTCCGCCCGACCATCAGCCCCGCGACGAACACCGTGACCATGGCCAGCACAAGGATGCCGTACATGCCGGCGCCGACGCCGCCTGGCGCGATCTCGCCGAGCGCGATGTCGAACAGCGCTATCCCGCCGCCGAACGGTGTCAGCGAATCATGGAAGCAGTTGACAGCGCCTGTCGAGGTGACGGTCGTGGATGCCGCGAACAACGAGCAGCCGGGCGTGCCGAACCGTACCTCCGTCCCCTCCGACGCGCCGCCGGCCAGCGCCGGCGCCGCCCCGGCGTGCTGCATCTCGAAGAAGCTGATTCCGCCGACCGCGGCGAGCCAGATGACCGCCATGACGGCGACGAGCACGTAGCCCTGCTTGTTGTCGCCGACCATCTTGCCGAACGCGCGCGGCGTGGCGAACGGGATGACCAGCAGCAGGAAGATCTCGAACCAGTCGGTGAACGGGTTCGGGTTCTCGAAGGGGTGCGCCGAGTTCGCGTTGAGCGGCCCGCCGCCGTTGTTCCCCATGTCCTTGATGACTTCCTGGGAGGCGAACGGCCCGCCGGGGATCGTCTGGTGCGCGCCGGACAGCGTGGTCACCGTGTGGTAGGCGGCGAAGTTGTCGATCACGCCGCCCGCGGCCAGGACCAGCCCGCCGACGATCGCCAGCGGGATCAGCAGCCGCAGCACACACCGGGTGACGTCCACCCAGAAGTTGCCGAGCCGGTCGGTCCGCGACCTGGTGAACCCGCGGATCATCGCGATCGCGACCACGATGCCGACCGCGGCCGACATGAAGTTCTGCACCGCGAGACCGCCCATCTGGACCAGGTAGGTCATCGTGGTCTCGCCGGAGTAGTTCTGCCAGTTCGTGTTGGTGACGAACGAGACCGCGGTGTTCCAGGCGAGGTCCGGCGGCACGTTGGCCATGTTCGGCCCGACGAACGAGAGCAGGTAGTGCTGCAGGCGCTCGAGCCCGTACAGGAACAGGACGCTGACCAGCGAGAACGCGAGCATGGACCGGACGTAGACGGTCCACCGCATGTCCGCCTTCGGGTCGACGCCGAACAGCTTGTACAGGCGGTTCTCCGCCCGCCAGTCCTTGTCGCTGGTGAAGATGTGCGCGATGTAGTTGCCAAGCGGCACGTAGCACGCGGCCAGGGCGGCGACGAGCAGGGCGACTTGCAGCCAGCCAGCAGCTGTGCTGTTCATCTCAGAACCTCTCAGGCAGGACGAGGGCCAGGAACAGGTAGATAGTCAGCAGGACGCCGCCGATCAGGCCGATCCAGTTCTCAACGCTCAAAGCGCTCAATCCCCTTCACGATCAGAATGAGCACGGCGAAGACGACAATCGTCAGGCCGATGAAAAAGAGGTCATCCATCGCTACTCCTCGGCGTGTGGTTGCGGTACCGCGAGCCGGTACGGATGCGTGCCGGCTCGAGACCGCATGGTCTTCCGGCGGCCGCCGCCCGGTTAGGGCCGGTGGTCCCGAACGGCACAATCAAAGCGCCGTTAACCAGGGGGAATCGCCGTCCTGACGGCACCCATGCGGCCGCGGCCTGGTTCCTAACGAACCCCATGCGCGGACGGGCGGGGAGAGCGGCTACCGGTCGGGCAGGTCCGGCAGGTCCGGCAGGTCGGGCACGAGCGCCCGGCGCCGCAGTCCCCACGGCCGCAGCCCGCGCCCGAGCTCGTCCATCAGCGCCGACGGCGGCACGGCCAGCACGGGGCACTTCGCGTGCGCGAGACAGTACCGGCCCACCGACCTGCGCAGCGCGCGGCCGACCAGCGACCGCCGCCCGGTCCCGATGACGAGCAGGTCGCCCGGCTGGCAGGCGATGTCCACGAGCACCGGTCCGGTTTCGCCCCGCCCCACGATCGGCTCGACCTTCAGGTCGCCGGGCAGGCCGCCCAGCCCGGCGTCGAACGCGGCGAGCAGCCGCTGCCGGGCGGAGTCGTGCCACACCTCGCGCAGGTAAGGGGAGGGGTGACCGCGCTCGGCGAGGTCACCACCCGGCGGGACCCAGGCGATCACCGGCACCAGCGGCACCGCCCGCGCGCGCGCCTCGTCGGCCGCGTGGCGCAGCGCCTGCAAGCTGCCCAGCGAGCCGTGCACCCCGACTATGACCCGACGCACCGCCACCACGATGCATCGCCTCCTGCCCTCACAGTGCCTCGTCCATAGGCACTTTCACGCTCTCCTACTATCAAACCTCGCCGTCGCGGCGGAGTGCGCGGGTCCTGGCGGAACCCTTATGAAACATGATGCAAACGTTACGTTCCATATGCAAAGCCTTACCCGCCGTAACATTAACCACCATCATTATCCGGAACGAGCCGTGGCGTCTGTCCAGCCGCCCCGTCACACCCCGTTGATCGCGACGACGCCGTCCAGGGTGCCGAGGAACGCGCTGCCGCCGACCAGTGCCGGCGCCGAGAAGTGCGGCAGCCCCCCGGCGATCGATATCTGGTAGCGCACCGCGCCGGTGGCCGGGTTGAGCTCGTAGAGCGTGCCGGGGGCGGTGCCGGTGAAATTCCACGCGGTCACCCAGATGGCGCCGCCGCCGACGACCGGCGATCCGTTCGAGCTGGCCGGTCCCCGCCACAGCACCTTGATCGTGCGCTTGGCCGCGCTGACCGAGATGGCGGCCATGCCCCCGCTGCCGC
>JASHXJ010000622.1 GCA_030043595.1 Trebonia sp. | reverse complement strand
TCGGGCTGCGCCACCTGGAGCAGGTCACCTCCGCGGTGCTGCTCGCGTCCTCGCCATCGGTGGCCGCGCGCAACGGCGCGGCGGCGACCGCGTTCCGCGCCCTGGCAACGGGGATCGACGAGGCGGCGCGCACGGCGTTCCGCGTGCTGGTGGAGACCGCCGGGTTCGCCGAGTGGTTCGCCCGGGTCAGCCCGCTTGAGGAGATCTCCGGGCTGCGGATCGGCTCGCGACCCTCCCGCCGCGGCCTCGGCGCGGGCCCGATGGGCCTGGAAGACCTGCGGGCCATCCCGTGGGTGTTCGCCTGGGCGCAGACCAGGCTCAACCTCCCCGGCTGGTACGGCCTGGGCAGCGGCCTGGCGGCTGCCGAGTCGGCTGCCGGGATCGCCGAGCTCCGCCGGGCCTACCGCGACTGGCCGCTGCTGGCCACGCTGCTCGACAACGCCGAGATGAGCCTGGCCAAGACCGACCGGGCGATCGCCGCGCGCTACCTGGCCTTCGGCGGCCGGGAGGACCTGACCGCACGGGTGCTCGCCGAGTACGACCTGACCCGGCGCCTCGTGCTGACCGTGACGGAGCACGACCGGCTGCTGGCCGACCGGGCGGTGCTGTCGCGCGCCATCGTGCTGCGCGACCCGTACGTCGACGCGCTGTCCTACGTGCAGCTGCGCGCGCTGGCCGGGCTGCGCGCGGAAGACGCCACGGACGGACGCGAATCCCTGGAGCGGCTGCTCCTGATCACGGTCAGCGGCGTAGCCGCCGGCCTGCAGAACACCGGCTGAACCCCGCCCGCCGCACCCTGCCGGATGAATGTGACATCCAGCCGACTATTGCCGGCTCGATGTCACATTCATCCGGTTGAGCCCAGGTCCGACCTGCGGATTGGATGTCCTGATAAATACGGATTGTCAGTATCTAGTGACACAATGAATGCATGCCGGACCTGGATCCGCGGGCACTGCGCGCGCTCGTCGAGGAGCAGTCAAATGTTGTCACTCGCGTACAGGCGCTGCGCAGCGGTATGAGCCATCACGCCGTGAGCTACCGGCTGCGCCAGGGCGGTCCGTGGCAGCAGCTTCTTCCCGGTGTGTATCTCACCGTCACGGGGACGCCGACCCGGGAGCAGCGGGAGATGGCCGCGGTGTTGTACGGCGGACGGAATGCCGTGATTACCGGACTGGCCGCGGTGCACCACCATCGGATGCCGGGACCCGAAACTGATGCGGTCGACATCCTGATCCCGGCCCGAAGACAGCGCCGAAGCGTTTCCTACGTCGCGGTGCACCGGACGACCCGGATTCCGACGCTGGTGATTGGACCGCCGCTCGTCAGTTACGCGCTCCCGGCGCGCGCCGTCGCCGATGCCGCCCGGTGGCTGACTGACCTGCGCGAGGTGCGTGCTCTTGTAGCCGGAGCCGTACAGAGCAGGTGCTGCACGCTCAGTGAGCTGGCCGAAGAGCTGCGCAAGGGTGCACGGCAGGATTCTGCGTTGTTGCGCGAGGTGCTATCCGAAGTCGCGGATGGCGTGCAGTCGGCCCCGGAAGCCGAACTCAGAAGCCTGATAGTCAAAGCCCAGCTTCCGCTGCCGCTGTTCAATCCATGGCTGTACCTACCCGACGGCACGTTCATCGGGCGCCCGGACGCATGGTGGCCGGAGGCCGGTGTCGCCGTGGAGATCGACTCGAGGCGGTGGCACTTCAGGGAGGCCGACTGGGAACGGACGATGGACCGGCATTCCGACCTGGGCCAGTACTCGATCGTGACGCTGCACTTTACGCCATACAAGCTCCGCACCGACCAGGCGGCGGTGATCCGGAAGATGACAAATGCCTTCAACTCCGGTATCCAGCGCCCACGTCTGGCGATCAAGGCCCTCCCCGCGCGCCCTAGACCCGCGGGTCGGCGGTGAGAGTCGCCACGGCTCGTTCGGGATGATGGAGGGGCCAGCAGGGGAAACGGGCGCCGGCCTCTTCCCCGGCGGCCAGCAGGGCGAGGGCCTGCCTGCTCGGCTCGTCGGCGGGGGTGTAGACCTGCATGCGGGCGCCGGGGACCGCGTGCACGGCGAAGCTGGTTGACGTGGCGGTGATCTTGCCGACGCCCGGGTGGCGGAGCACCTTCACGACGCTGCCCGGCTGGGCGACGTCGTGCGACGCCCACGCCTTCGCGAACGCCGGGCTCTGCGCCTCGAGGCGGCGGATGAAGTGCGTCCAGGCGGGATCGCCGACGTGCCTGCCGTACGCGGCGCGCAGCTGCGCGATCATGGCGTCGCACAGCGATTCCTGGTCGTCCGCGGGGCTGCAGCAGGGCGGGCCGGTGAGCAGTGACAGCAGGGTGTTCCGCGCATCAGGCGGGGCGGAGGTGACCCGGGGGAACAGCGAGGCGTACACGTGGTTCCAGGCGAGCAGGTCGAAGCGCTCGGTCACCACGCTGGCGGGGAGCGGGAGCGCGTCGAGGATCTGCTGTACCTCGGCCGGCAGCGGGCAGTCGTCGCAGCCTGGCACCGTCGCCGCGCCGGGGACGTCGGCGAGCCGGAACAGGTGCGCGCGCTCGGTGGCGTCCAGCCGCAGGGTCCGCGACACCGCGTCGAGCACCTGGACGCTCGCGTTGATCGGGCGACCCTGCTCCAGCCAGGTGTACCAGGTGACGCCCACCCCGGCGAGCTGGGCGAGCTCCTCACGGCGCAGGCCGCTGGTGCGGCGCCGGGTGCCGACGGGCAGGCCGACGTCCTCCGGATTGATGCGCTCGCGACGGGTGCGCAGGAACGCGGCGAGCTCGCTGCGCCGCGTGGTGGCTGCCTGAGCGCCGTTCCCGTTCGCTGTGCTCATGTCACTCACTCCCAGGTGGTGCTAGTACCAGGATAAGCAGGCTCCTGGTACCAGCATAAAACAGACTGCAGACTCAGTGCCATGACCGATATCACTGAACTTCTGCCGCCGCGCGCTGGCCGCCGGGTGGCCGCGCGCGGGACGCGGCCGGGCGTGGTGCTGGCCATCGTGCTGACCGGGCAGCTGATGGCCGTGCTTGACGCGACGATTGTGAACGTCGCGGTGCCCTCGATTCACGCCGGATTGCACGCGTCCGGTGCGAGCCTGCAGCTCATCGTCGCCGGGTACACGATCGCGTACGCGGTGCTGCTGGTCACCGGCGCGCGGCTGGGCGACCTCATCGGCTACCGCCGCATGTTCCTCGCCGGGGTGGCCCTGTTCACGCTGGCCTCACTTGGCTGCGGTCTCGCGCCGTCGACGAGCATCCTGATCGCCCTCCGCTTCGTTCAGGGCGTCGGCGCCGCGGTGATGATCCCGCAGGTGCTGAGCCTGCTGCAGCGGACCTACACCGCTGCTGGCCCCCGGGCGCGGGCGATGAGCCTGTACGCCACCGTGATCTCCGGCGGGGCCGTCCTCGGGCAGGTGGTGGGCGGCCTGCTCATCAGCGCCGACATCGCCGGCAGCACCTGGCGGCCGGTGTTCCTCGTCAACGTGCCGGTCGGCATCGCCGTGCTGGCCTGCGGCAGGCTGCTGCCCGCGGGCCGCTTCGAGCGGGCGCGCTCGCTCGACCTGCCCGGACTGCTCACGCTAGCGCCGGCCGTGCTGGCGTTCGTGCTGCCGCTGGTGCTCGGGCAGCCGCTCGGCTGGCCAGCCTGGGGGTGGGCGCTGCTGGCGCTGTCGGTGGCTGGGTTCGCCGCGCTTGGCGTCGTGGAGCGGCGGGTGGGTGCGCGGGGCGGGCAGCCGATCCTGCCGCGGGCGCTGCTCGGCCTGCCGGGCGTGGCCACCGGGATCGCGGGACTGTTCGCGCTGATGGTGCTGTTCGGGGGCTGGCTGTTCGGCTTCGCGCTGCAGCTGCAGGACGGGCTCGGCGAGTCGGCGCTGCGCGCGGGGCTGACGTTCGCGCCGGCCGCCGTGGCCTTCGCCCTGGTGAGCCTCAACTGGCGGCGGCTGCCTGCCCGCTGCCACGAGGCCCTGATCATGGCGGGGTACCTGCTGAACGGCGCCGGGCTGCTCGGACTCGGGCTGCTGATGCGCGGCGGCGGCACCGGCGGTGGCTGGGTGTACGCCGTGGCGGCGGTCGCGGGCGGAGGCATGGCCGCCGCCTTCGGGCCGCTGATGACGCGGGTGCTGTCCCGGGTGCCGGTGGCGATCGCGGCGGACGCGAGCGGCGTCGTCGTGACCGTCAACCAGCTGGGCCTCGTCGTCGGGATCGCGACGTTCGGCACCTTGTACCTGAACCTGGCCGGGCGGCTGCCGGCGGGCGTGTCGGCCGCGTTCGCCCGCGCGTCGGCGCACGCGTACCTGACGACCTCGGCCGCGCTCGCCGGGCTGGCCGTCCTTGGGGTCGCGCTCGCGGTGGCGCATGTGCGGAGCAGTAGGCTGCCTGCGTGAGCAGGACGCACCGGCTTGAACTTGACGACCAGACGCTGCGCGAGTGGGACGCGGTTGTCGTGGAATCCGGACCGGACGGGATCGTGCTGGACCGGTCCGCGTTCTACCCGGGCGGCGGCGGGCAGCCGCCGGACCACGGGGTGCTGCTGTGGGGCGGTGTGCAGACCCGGATCGTTGACGCGCGCAAAGCGGACGAGCTCTACCTGCTGCCGCTGCAGGACGACCCGCTCCCGCCCCCTGGCACGGCGGTGCGCGGCGCGGTCGAGGATGCCCGGCGCACGGCGCTGATGCGCACGCACTCGGGGCTGCACGTGCTGTGCGGCGTGGTGTTCCGCGACTTCGGCGCGCTGGTGACCGGCGGGAACATGGAACCGCTGACCGCGCGGATGGACTTCGACCTGGAGACCGTGCCGCCAGGATTCAAGGAGGCGGTCGAGGACGCGTGCAACGCCGAACTGCGTCGTGACCGGCGGATCGTGGTGCGCGAACTGCCACGCGAGGAGGCGTTCCGGCTCCCGGACATCATCAGGACCGCGACCAACCTGGTGCCCGAGGACGTGAAAGAGGTGCGGATCGTGGACATCGTCGGCCTGGACCAGCAGGCGGACGGCGGAACCCATGTCGCATCCACCGCCCAGGTCGGGCGCATCTCGGTGGTCAAGGTGGAGAACAAGGGCAAGGGCTTTCGCCGGCTGCGCATCGCTGTCGGCGACTGACGAGGGCGGCACTGGTGCGGACTTCGCTACGCCACGAGGTGCTGCGCGGCGCGCTGGCTGGCAAGGACTCCGGCGGGCTGTGGCGGTCCGTCGAAGTCGTGCAGACGACCGGGTCCACCAACGCGGACCTGCTGACCCGCGGCGGCCCGGAAGGACAGGTCCTGGTCGCCGAGGAGCAGACCGCAGGACGTGGCAGGAACGGCCGGTCCTGGGTGAGCGAGCCCGGGGCGGCGCTCACCTTCTCGGTCCTGCTGCGGCCGGCGGCGGTCCCGCCCGCGCGCCGCGGCTGGCTGCCGCTGCTGACCGGGGTCGCGGTCGCCACCGCGGTGCGCGGCGTGGCAGCGGTCACGGCGACGCTGAAGTGGCCGAACGACGTGCTGGTCGGCGAGCGCAAGCTGGCCGGGATCCTGGCCGAGCAGTCGGGGGAGGTCGTCGTGATCGGCATCGGCCTGAACGTCGCCACGCCGGAACCGTCGCTTCCCGTATCGCCAGGCGGCCTGCGTGCCACGTCGTTGCTGGTCGAAGGGGCCGACGTGGCCATGGACGTGCTGCTCGTCGAGGTGCTGCGCCAGCTGGAGCGCCGTTACCTGGCGTTCCGCGGCGACCCGGACCCGGCACGCAGCGGCATCATGGCCGAGTACCAGGCACTGTGCGGCACCCTCGGCCGTCAGGTCCGGGTCGAATTGCCCGGTCACCGCCGGCTGGCCGGGGTGGCGGAGGGCATCGACACCGACGGCCGCCTGCTGATCGCGGAGCCGGGCGGCACGTCCCTGACCGCGGTCTCCGCCGGCGACGTCATCCACGTCCGGTTACCGACACATAGCGATCCGCGAGGCCCGGTCGGCATTGAATCCGCAGCCAGACACAACGCGGCCGGTAAAGCGGGCGGATTCGTTCGCGTCCGCTTTAATCCGGTCTGTTATTATTTAGTTCTCGCATATGCACAAAGCGAATACATGCACGTCAATAGAGCGGCAATCTGGAGGAGCCGTGGACACGCTGCGTAGTTTCCAGATTAGCCGCATGGTTAAGCATGCGGGCATTTGGGTCGGTGCCGTTGGCCTCGTTATAGGGATGGCCACTCCAGGAGCTTACGCGAGCGCACAGAGTCCAGTCGCGCGCGTCGCAGGACAGGCCGTCCAGGCCTATTCGTCACCTGCAGTGATGCCAGCGGCAATTGTACGTCTTCCCGTCATTCATAGCCTCGCGATCACCCGCGACCCCAGTTCTGTCAGTCTCCTGCCGCTGGGACCAGCGGCGGGTGCCGCGCAGGCGGCCAGTGCGCCGGGCTTCGCCAGCTATGTTGCCGCCCTGAACGTCGTCACACCGCAGATCAGGAGGCTCGCCGCCAAGCTCAGGACTCCGCAGCGGGTCTTTTCATGGGTGCGCGCCAACGTCCTGAGCGAGCCATTGTGGGGAGTGACACAGGGTGCGCAAGGGTGCCTGCAAACCCTCCAGTGCGACGCGCAGGACACGGCGGCGCTGCTCGCATCCATGCTGGCGGCCCTGCATGTGCGGACTCGGTACGCACTCGGCTGGGTTCGGCTGAGCGTCCGGCAACTGGAGCAAGCAATGGGCGGCTTCACCAGCTTGGCCGGGGCGCTGGACCTACTGGAAGAAAGCGGCATACCGGCACAGGAAGTGACGGATTCCCATAATCGGCTGGTGGATGTGCTGCTTGAAGAAGTCTGGGTGCAGGCGGACCTGCGGCCTTCCCCCAAGCGGCCATTGCGCTGGGTGAGCCTGGACGCCTTCCTCAAGCCACTGCGGGTCGTCCATGCGACCAGCGTGGCCAAGCTGGCTGGCGGCGTCAACGAAGCGACGTTCAGGAAGATGGCGGCCGGCGCCACGGGTGACCCGTCGATTCCCGCGGTGACCAAGCTGAACGTCGCCGCCGCTGCCACGGCGGTCGCGGGCTGGGACAAGCTGCTCGGGAAGCAGTTCGGCATCCTGGCTGGCAAGAAGGCGACCGTCGGCCAGGTACTGGGCGGGTACGTCCCTGCTGTGCCCGCCGTTTCGGCGCTGGCCGGGCCCGAGGGCACGATCGTGGGGAAGGTGACGACGTGGGCGACGATCCCCGCCAGTTACTACCACTCCCTGACTCTCACCGTGAGCGATGGCATCAAGCTGACGATGCCCGTCGCGACGCTGGCGACCGGGCAGCTGACCATAGGGTACGAGCCGGCGTCGGCCGCCGCCGCAGCCGCCATCAGCGCAGGAGGGGGACTGTACGCGGCGGCACCGGACACGGTCTCCCTGAAGCCTCTCGTGTACCTGAACGGCGCTGTGATCGCTACCGGCGCCGCCGTCACGATGGGAGACCCGCTGAACGTGGACGTCACGTTCAGAGAGCCCTCGGGGAACAACACCACCACAGCGACCCACACAATCACGGCGGGGACCTTCGCGGCGGTCGGGGTGTCCCCTGGCACCGTGAGCGGCGGCGTCGGCACGGCGCAGGAAGCACCCCTCTTGGCCACGCTTGCCCGGCTCAAGCGCGGCAGCGACACGAGCCTGGAGAACGTCATTGGTGAGATCCTCAGCGAGCAGGCGCAGGAATACTACGCGTTCATGGATGCCGCCGACGCCGTGGTGGCCGGTCAGCTCGGAGTTCGGGTAATCGAGCTGCCCCGTGAGATGCTCATGAGCTTCGCACCGACGTTCCAGTATTCGGGAAGCACGGCGACGCCGACCGCGACTGTCGGTGCCGGAATGGTGATGGACTTCCGCAGAGATATTGTCTCGCTGGGGCCCGCCAATGGCTCCGAGAGTGCCGCGGCGGAGGCGCTGCTCGACATGACACTGGATTCCTCTCGGTTCGAGAACCTTATCTTCCAGGTCAGCGAGCAGACGCCGGCGATCTCCACGGTCACCCTGCTGACCGATGCCTTCGCCTCCGGGATACCGGTCGCGGTTGTCAACTCGCATAACGCCAAGGCGACCTCCGCGGCGCTGAACCTGCCGAGCGCGTACCAGGAGGACATCGAGTCCGCGGCCGTCGCCGGGTACGTGGTGCTGGCGACCGACGGGACGGTTACCTCCGGCGACTGGACCGGAGCAGCCTGGATGATCATCAATCCGGCCAACGGGGCGTCCGCGTACATCATCGCGGGCGGCCTGGCGGGCAGCGGCAGCCCGGTGGCGACACCGCTGTCCGGCGGGGGTACAACGACCGAGAGCAACTCGATCCAGCAAGTCAAGTCAGCCGTTGACGGCGCTGAGCCGGTTGTGTCCGGCTTCATCCTGAAAGGACGAGCTGCTGAGGCGCTGGATCAAGGCAGTAAGCCCGTGTCGTGGCTATTGAATAGCGGGGAGGTGGCCCAGGCCATGACGCAAACGCAAGCCGATACCGGTAGCTCGTTGAAAGCCGCGCTCGCCGGCCAGGCGCAGCTTCTTGTGGACACGGCAACCTTCGCGCTCGACGGGGCCCTGGTGGGCGCGGGCCTGGCCGTTACGGTCGCCACTGAGGGGGCGGCGGCGATTCCAGCGGGCGCGCTCGTCGGCGCCAGTGTGGCGACGATCAACGCGGTCGGCATGATGGCGGCACAAGCCATCATTGGCAAGATCAGAAGCCTGCCCATCCAGTGAATAGGCGCTAACCTCAGCCCGCGATCCCGGTCCGCACGACGTCCCGGTCATACGTCCCAGATTCCCGCGCGGGGTCCTACCATGTCCGGTATGGGACATGACCGCTCTCTAGCGGCGGGCGAGGAATGCGTCCAGGTCTTTCACCCGCACTGGAAGACGCTGGTCGGCCCGATCGCGCTCGCCTTCCTGGTGGTCGCCGCGCTCCTCGTCGCGGAGGTGCTGATGGCGGCCAGCAAGACGGCAGGGATCGCGCGGCTGGCCGTGGCCGCGGTGGCGATCGTGCTGCTCATGTGGTGGCTGTCGTATCCGCTGCTGCGGTGGCGCACCACCGTCTACGAGCTGACCACCCGGCGGCTGCGGCTGCGGGACGGCATCATCGCGCGCAACGGCCGGGACATCCCGCTGTCGCGGATCACCGACGTCTCCTTCCGCAAGGGGCCGCTGGACCGGCTGCTCGGCTGCGGCACGCTGATCGTGGAGTCGGCCGGCGAGCACGGGGAGATCACGCTGACCGAGATCCCGCACGTGGAGTACGTGCAGTCCACGCTGTTCCAGCTCGTCGAGGACGAGCGGCTGCGGGCCGGCCGGGACGACCGCACAGGGGATGGCATAACCTACGGCCCGTGACCGAGGCTCTGGACGGCATCACCGTGCGGCGGCACGACGGCTTCGTGACGGAGATCGTGCTCGACCGCCCGCAGGCGCTGAACGCGCTGAACACCGCCATGGCGCGGTCGATCGCCGCCGCCTGCGCCGATGCCGCCGCCGACGCGGGGGTGCGCGCTGTGGTGCTCAGCGCCGAAGGGACGAGGGCGTTCTGCGCGGGCGCGGACCTCAAGGAACGCAACGCGATGACCGACGCGGAGATCCTCCGGCAGCGGACGGTGTTCCGCGCCGCGTTCGGTGCAGTGCTGAATCTCCCGCAGCCCACCGTGGCCGCTGTTCACGGATACGCCCTCGGCGGAGGCTGCGAATTCGCGATGAGCTGCGACATCATCGTGGCTGACGAAACGGCCGTATTCGGGCTGCCCGAGGTGACCGTCGGGCTCGTCCCGGGCGGCGGCGGGACGCAGCTGACGCCGCGCCGGCTCGGTGCCGGGCTGGCCGCCGACCTCGTGCTGACCGGCCGCCGCATGTCGATCGATGAAGCCGAACGGTCCCGTCTCGTTGCCCGCCGCGTCCCCGCAGGCGAGGCACGTGCGACGGCCCTCGAGGTGGCCGCGGCGATCGCGGGCAACTCGCCGGTCGCGGTGCGGGCGGCCAAGCGGGCGCTGCGCAACGGCTGGGGCGTCACGCTGGAATCGGCGCTCGACATCGAGGACGCGGCCTGGCGGACCGCGGTGCTGTCCGGCGACCGGCGGGAGGGGATCGCGGCGTTCGCGGAAAAGCGCGCGCCGCACTGGCCGGGGGAGTGACCGCCCGCCCGGCCGGGCGGGTTAGCCTGGAACCGTGAGCTGGGAACTGCCGTCGAGGATCTCGCTGCGTGAGGTCGGGCCCAGGGACGGGCTGCAGAACGAGGATCCCATCCCCACCGACGCGAAGGTGGCGCTGGTCGACGCGCTGTCGCTGACCGGGGTGAAGCGGATCGAGGCGGTCTCGTTCGTCCGGCCGTCGGCGATCCCGCAGATGGCGGATGCGGACGAGGTATGGTCGCGGATCAGCCGCTCGCCGGGCGTGCGCTACTCGGCGCTCGTGCCGAACCTGCGCGGCGCGGTCCGCGCGCTTGACGCCGGTGTGACCGAGCTCGAGGTCGTCGTCTCGGCCTCGCAGACCCACAACCTGAAGAACGTGAACCGGACGACCGGCGAGTCGCTGGACGAGATCGCCGCGATCCTTGAGCTGGCGCACGTCAAGGGTGCCAGCGTGCAGATGATCGTGTCGACCGCGTGGGGCTGCCCGTACGAGGGAGACGTGCCCGTCGAGCGGGTCGTGGCGGTGGCCTCGCGGGCGGTGCGCGACGGGGCGGACTCTGTCTCGTTCGGCGACACGACAGGGATGGCGACGCCGACGCGGGTGCGCAGGCTGGTCGGCGCGTTCCGTGACGCGAATCCCGGCACGGCGCTGAACCTGCACTTCCACAACACCCGTGGCACCGGCCTGGCCAACGTGCTCGCCGCGCTCGAGCTCGGCGTCGCGGACTTCGACGCCTCGGTGGGCGGCCTCGGCGGCTGCCCGTACGCTCCGGGCGCGACCGGCAACATCGCGACCGAGGAGCTCGTCCACATGGCCGAGGACATGGGGATCGATACCGGCGTCTCACTCGACGCGCTGCTTGAGGCGGCGGCCGAGGCCGAGCGCGCGGTCGGGCACACGCTGCCCTCCCAGGTGCTGCGGGCCGGCCCCCGCACCCGGACCATCCCGGTCTGAGCGCGCGAGCGCCCGCGACTGCCCCAGGCCAGAGGCTGCACGCTGCACGGGCCTCGCCG
>JASHXJ010000621.1 GCA_030043595.1 Trebonia sp. | reverse complement strand
CACGCCAAGGACGCGCTGGACAAGATGGTGAAGAACGGCGAGGCCGGCGAGGACGAGGTGCGCCGCGCCGAACGCGAGCTCCAGGAGCTCACTGACACCTACATCGCGCAGGTCGACGAGCTGCTCAAGCACAAGGAAGCCGAGCTGCTCGAGGTGTGAGCACCGTAGGCACCAAGCCCGAAGACGGGCGGCCCCGGCCGGACGGCGCCGAGCCCGCGGCCGGCCAGGGCACAGGCATCAGGACCGGCCGTAACCTGCCAGCCGCGATCGGCGTAGGGCTGGTCCTCGGCGGCCTGGCGCTGCTCACGCTGCTGACCGTCAAGGCCACGTTCCTGATCTACATGGGCGCCGCGCTCGCCGTCGCGCTCTGGGAACTTGACAGCGCGCTGCGCACCCGCGACATCCGGATCCCGGTCATCCCGGTCGCCCTCGGCGGCGCGGCGATGCTGACGTCCGCGTACTGGGCGGCCGGCGGCGCCGTGACCGCCGCGTTCGCGCTGACCGTTGTCGCGATCCTGTGCTGGCGCTTGTTCGGCGGCACCGGCGGATACGTGAAGGACGTGACGGCGGGCGTTTTCGCCGTCGCCTACCTGCCGCTGCTCGGCTCGGCGGTCGCCGCGATGCTGGCCGCGCCCAACGGCGGGCGCCGCGTCCTCGCCTTCATCATCATCACGATCTGCAGCGATATCGGCGGCTACTTCGCCGGCATCACGCTTGGCCGCTCCGGCGCGCACAAGCTAGCCCCCGTCATCAGCCCGAAGAAAACGTGGGAAGGCCTCGCCGGTTCCGCCCTCGCCACGATCGTGGCCGGCGCGATCTTGCTGTCGGCGCTGCTGCACGGGCACTGGTGGGCGGGTGCCGTCATCGGCCTGGCCGCCGTCGTCGCCGCGGTGCTCGGCGACCTCGCCGAGTCCGTGATCAAGCGTGACCTGGGCATCAAGGACATGGGGTCGCTGCTCCCCGGCCACGGCGGCATTCTCGACCGGATCGACTCTCTCCTGGTCTGCGCCCCGGTGGTCTGGCTGCTGCTCACCCTTTTCCTGCGCCACTGACGCGCCGCACCAATTGCTCTTTCCCTATCCAGAACGGACACTGCCGACTGCCCAGGGAATGTTTAATCACCGGATTTTACGGGACTTGAGGGAGGCAAATCGGTTCTCAATTCCCGGAACGGAGTCGAGGGTCATGTCCGGTAGGTGGGTCAGTCGCCTCATCATCTTGGTGTACTTCGTCATCGGCGGATTCATCGCGTGGGACCACGGCTACCTCGGCCTGGGCTGGCTGCGGTCCTTCGCCAGCGCCGTGCTCGCGATCATCTTGTGGTGGCTCATCCCGCTCGGCGTCAACCTGCACGTCCACTGACGATCCAGCCGCGGTGTTCCGCGGCGAGCTGGCTGACCAGGGTGGCGGAGCCATGTTCCTTGGCAAGCAGCCGGGACCGTTCGGAAATGGGAATTATCCAAAGCCACCGCACCGGGTCACCGTCCACCGAGAAGCCGGACAGATCCGGTGCCGGCGGCCCCGCAAGCCCGGACGGGTCATCGAGCAGCAGCACGCCCTCGTAACCGCCGCCGAGCGGGAAGTTCGCGGGCTGGCCGGGCCAGCGGACGCTGTGGCCAGGGCCGAACCAGGTCACCTCACGCCACGGGTATCCCGCTAGCCACAGGAACACCAGCGCCGCTACCCCCGACGGGAGCGTGGTCGCGACCGCGAGCTCGATCCGCACGTAGTCGCCCGGGTCGTCGATGACCTGCTCGACCACGGGCATCCGCTGCGCGCTCATCCCGACCGTGGACAGCACCGTGTACGGCCGTCCCGGGCCGGGCGGCCGTTCGGAGATCCCGATCGTGGGCCGCTTGCCCGGCGCGCCGTCCCAGTAGTGCGCGCCCGGGCCGAGCCGCGAGGCCAGGTGCGCGAGCCCCGCCTGCTGGAACTTGCCCCAGCCGGACGCCGAATTGCGCCACTGCCAGAACTCGCTGGCGCGTTCCAGCCGGGGGCCGAGCCCTTCGATGGCGTCCTCGAGCGACCAGCTGAACGGCGTCTGGCCGATCACGTCCCGGCTGTACCCCGGCATGCCGCGGCTCATGTCCGACCAGCCGGGTATGACGGCGAGCGGCGCGCCCCGGTCGAGCAGGGCCACGCCGTCGCCTTCTTCGAACCACAGCGCCTGCAGGTTGACCGGGTCCAGCGGCGGGCTGCCGCGCGGGTTGCGGGTGCGGGCGGCGGGCATAACCGGCGCCCGCCCGGCGTTGAGCCTGGCTGGATCGGTGGTGCCGGGCGCGCGCACATGGTTGGCTATCCAGGTGGCGGCGATCGCCGCCGTCTGGTCGTGCAGGTACGCAGCCGTGGTGGCGCCGTCGAACTCGACTGTCAGCCGCCGGCTCCCGTACGGGCTCACGCTGTCAAGCAGCGTGACGGCCTGCGGGAACGGCTCGGGACCGGACCGCATTATCGCCATATCATAAATATCGCCTCGTTTGCCCTCCGTAATCAAGCCCTTGCGCACAGGTATTATCGGCGGGTAAAGCCCCATTCGTGGGTCCGGGGGTCGTCCCCCCCGGGCGAGCAGAGCCAGCCGAACGGAGCCGTCGTGTCTCGTCCACCTCGCCACCTCGCCGACCTTGGCCTGGCGGAGCGACGGCAGGCTGTCGCCGAGCTCGGCGAGCGTGAGTTCCGCGCGGACCAGCTGTCCCGGCACTATTTCGGCAGGTACACCGATTCCCCGCAGGACATGACGGACCTGCCCGCGGCGACGCGCTCGGCGCTGGCCGCGGCACTGCTGCCGCGGCTGCTCGACGAGGAGCGGACGCTGACCTGCGACAACGGGGCGACCCGCAAGATGCTGTGGCGACTGTTTGACGGCGCGCTCGTCGAGTCAGTGCTGATGAAGTACCCGGACCGGGTGACGATGTGCGTGTCGTCGCAGGCCGGCTGCGGAATGGGCTGCCCGTTCTGCGCCACGGGCCAGGCCGGCCTGACCCGCAACCTGTCCACCGCGGAGATCGTGGCCCAGGTAGTGGCGGGCGAGCGGCTGATGGCCGGCGACCGCGGCCGCGTCTCCAACATCGTCTTCATGGGCATGGGGGAGCCCCTGGCGAACTACCGCGACGTGATCGCGGCGGTCCGGCGGCTCACCGACCCGGTGCCCGGCGGCCTTGGCATCTCCCAGCGGTCGGTGACCGTGTCCACCGTCGGCCTCGTCCCGGCGATCGACCGGCTGGCCGGGGAGGGCCTGTCGGTGACGCTCGCGGTCTCGCTGCACGCGCCCGACGACGCGGCGCGCGACGAGCTCGTCCCGGTGAACCGCCGGTGGAAGGTCGCCGAGGTGCTGTCCGCCGCGTGGAACTACGCGGCCGTCACCGGGCGGCGTGTCTCGATCGAGTACGCGCTGATCAGGGACGTGAACGACCAGCCGTGGCGGGCCGACCTGCTCGGCTCGCTGCTGGCCGGGCACCTGGCCCACGTGAACCTCATCCCGCTCAATCCGACGCCCGGCTCGAAGTGGACCGCCTCCTTGCCCGGCGTGCAGGAGGAGTTCGTCCGCCGCATCGCCGCCCACGGCGTCGCCGTGACCGTCCGGGACACCCGCGGCCGCGAGATCGACGGCGCCTGCGGCCAGCTGGCCGCCCGCGCGCTCCCGGCCCGCACCGGCCGGCACCCCCAGCCCCTTGACCATCGCGTTGGCCGCGTCGGAGGCCTCCCGGTCGACCGCGAAGTTGTCCTTGCCGCCGAGCTGGTAGTTCCAGATCCTGGCGGTGTTGGGATAGCG
>JASHXJ010000620.1 GCA_030043595.1 Trebonia sp. | reverse complement strand
TGCCCCGCATCCGCGTACTCCTTGACATCGTGCGCCACACTGGCGGCCGTGAGCGCCTGCTCCAGCTTCCCCGCCGCCCCCCGGAGCATCCGGTCCTTGGCTCCGTAGCTCCCGACGACGGGGCAGGCCCTGTTGACGAAGTCGCCGAAGTGCCTGGGAATGGCCCCGTAGTTGGCGCTGGCGACGGCGAAGCCGTGGTCGGCAACCAGGAGCAGCGCGAACCCTCCCCCCATGCAGAAGCCGATCACGCCGACCCGCCCGGTGCAGTCATCGCGCCCGGCCAGCCATGCCCGCGCCGTGTCGGCGTCATCGAAGGTCTGGCCACGACCCGCGGTCAGGTCGCGGAAGATCCTCCGCAAGCACACCACCTTGCTGGCACGGAAGAACAGATCGGGCGCCACCGCGAGGTAACCGGCCGAGGCGAGCCAGTCGGCCTGGCGGCGCAGGTCCGTCGTCATCCCCAGCACATCGGAGAGCACGACCACCCCTGGCCACGGCCCTCCCCCGTCCGGCACCGCCAGGTAGGCCGGCATGGCCCCGCCGAGCGGGATCTGCACCTCGCCCATCACGCCTCCTTGCCGAGCATCATCGTCCCACCGCGACGTGCGGCCGCGGACTCATTATCCGCCGCTCGCAGGCCGGCGCCGGCGCCGCAGCTGAGCAGTGCGCAATGGCCTGATCCGGCGCTGGATAGCATCGGCTTTCGTCACCGAGGTTTCCGCTGACGGGACGCCGCACTCGGGCGACGCATTCTTCAGGACCTGGAGCGTCCAGCTCGATCAGCACGGTCAGTTCATTCAGATCACGTTCGACCTGTTGTGGCAGTCGTCCTTGCCGGCCGCGGCTATGGTCATCCTCGGCTGTACCACCTGAGGCTGCGGTTCAGGCCGTTGGGGCCATTGGGGCCATGCGGACGTGCATGCTCAGCCCGGCTTCTCCCCGGCGTCAGGCAGCACCGCCGCCGTACGGAGCGAGGATGCGGATCGCCACGTCGGTCGCGACATCGATGACGCCGGACAGGTCGCCGCCGTCCTCGACGGTGGTGGCGATCAGTTCCTTGAGCCCGCCCAGCAGCATGATCGTCTCCTGCGCGGCGGGCGGGGTTACTCCGGCGCTGGCCAGTTCGGGGCTCTGCGCGAGGGTGCGGATCAGCGCGGCGAAGACCGCCATCGTCCGGCGCAGCAGCGGGCGGGCGGCGGCTCCCAGCGAGGGGACGACGCGGATCCAGCACAGCCGCACGCCCGGATCGTCCTGCACGCCGCCGATCCACGCCTCGATCGCCTGGCGCACCTGCACCTGCCAGGGCGACCGGGGGTTCACGGCGGCGGCGATGGACGCGACGATCTGGTCGTTGTCTTCCTCGAGGAGCGCGATGAGGCAGTCCTGCTTGCCGGTGAAGTGCTCGTAGAAGGTACGCCGTGACGTCCGCGCGTGCCGGACCACGTCGGCAACGGTGACCTCCGCGTACGAGCGCTCCCGCAGGGCGGCAGCCAGGCCGGCCAGCAGCCGCGTGCGGTGGTCCGCCGTGGTCCGGTCCGGCTCGGCGACGCAGGCCGGGCCACGGCTGTCGGTGGTCTCCAATGACGGCTCCTCGATAGGCGGGAAAGCCTTGCACATCGCTGGTACATGCACGTACCGTAGCGTCTGGTACGGTAACGTACCAGATGTGCCGCCGCAGGAGGAGCCATGCCTCGCGACTCGCAGACCGTGCCGGCCGTGGATCCTTCCCGTGACCTGGACCGGCACGGTCCAGGCTGGCGGGAGGGGGTGCGCTCGGACATCTACTGGGGTCTGGCCCACGCCCTGCCCCGGTTGCTGCTGAGCGCGGCCGCCCGTCGCGGTGACCTGCAGGGCCGCATGCTGCTGGCGCCCTCATCCGGTGACCAGGTGTGGCAGCTGCTCGCGGAAGCCCGCGCCCGCGGACCGGTACTGCGATCGCGGCTGTCCTACTACACGGTCGACCACGCAGCGGTGAAGGAGATCCTGTCCAGCCCGGACTTCCGGTCCGGAATGCCGGCGCGTCCCGACAGCCTGCTGGGACGCCTGCTCGACCGGACGGCTCCCCGCGTGCCGGGTCCCCTCGAGCCGCCGTCGCTGCTGGCGACCGAACCGCCAGACCACACCCGGTACCGCAAGCTTGTCGCCCGGGTCTTCACGGTTCGAGCGGTAGACCGGCTACGGGTACGGACGGAGGCGATCGCCGGTGAGCTGCTCGACGCGCTGGACCCGGCGGCGCCGGTCGACCTGATCCCGTCGTACTGCGCGCTGCTCCCCGTCACGGTCATCACCGAGATGCTCGGCGTGCCGCCCGCACAGCGGAACCGGATCCTGGAGCTTGGTACCCGGGTGACACCGAGCCTGGACTTCGGGCTGAGCTGGCGGCAGTTCCGCGCTCTGACGGCCGCGCTGCGCGAGTTCGACCAGTGGCTGGACACCCATATCGGGCAGCTGCGCCGCCACCCGGGCGAGGACCTGCTGAGCCAGCTCATCGAGGCGCGGGACGAGCAGGGCGCACTGGACGACCGCGAGCTCACGATGACCGCCGGGCTCATCCTCGTGGCCGGATTCGAGACCACGGTCAACCTGCTGGGAAACGCGATCTCGCTCCTGCATCAGCATCCCGGCCAGCTCGACCGGCTGCGCAAAGACCCCGCGCTGTGGCCCAACGCCGTCGATGAGGCGCTCCGGCTCGATCCTCCGGTACTGCTGACGGGGCGCGTCTGCACGCGCGCGACGTCGGTGGCCGGCGTGGCGCTGCCCGCGGGCGCCCACGTGGTGACCGCCCTGGCAGGGGCGAACCGCGACCCCGCGGTGTTCGCCGATCCCGAGCGCTTTGACGTCGCGCGCGAGAACGCGCGGGACCACGTCTCCTTCTCCGGCGGGCGGCACTACTGCCTCGGCGCCTCGCTCGCGCGGATGGAGGGCGAGGTGGGGTTGCGGGCCCTGGTCGGGCGATTCCCTGAGTTGCGGCTGCTGCCCGGCGCCAGGCGGCGCCCGACCCGGATCCTGCGCGGCTACGACAGCCTGCCGGCCATGCTGCGCTGATCGCCGGCTGACGCTGGCTAGATGGCTTCCCGGGGCCCGCTACGGGCGAACTGCGCCAGCCGCAGCTCACGGGATCTCACAAGATGCCTGGTCAGGTGCGCCCTTGCCGCATCGGGATCGCGAGCGGTAATAGCCGCCAGCACCTGGGTGTGCTCCTGCCGGGTCTTGCTGAGATCCTCTGTGGTCTCGTGCGGGCTGCGGTCATAGATCCGCAGTTGCGCGGTCAGCCGGGTGAGCAGCGTGAAGATCGTGCGGTTACGGCTAGCCTGCCAGAGGGCGACGTGCCATTCGCCGTTCAGCTTCCTGATCTCCGCCGGGTCGGCGAGCCTGCCGGTGACCTCGTGGATATGCAGCAGCCGGGCCAGGTCGAGATCAGTGCACCTGGTCGCGGCGCCCGCCGCTGCCTCACTTTCCAGCGCCACGCGGGCTTCGTAAATGTCCAGGACGTCCTGGGCGGTGCCGGAGCAGACACGGTAGCCGCGGGCGGCTCGCTCGAGGAGGCCGTCCTGCTCCAGGCGGACCAGTGCCTCGCGGACCGGCGTCCGGGAGATGCCGTAGCGGGCGGCGAGCGCCGTCTCAAGAAGCAAGGCGCCCGGTTCGAACACGCCAGCCAGGACGTCGCCGCGCAGCAGCTCATAGGCACGGCCGGTAGCAGCCACAGTGAGCACACCACGACCGTACCATCTAACAGCCGTATACCTATGTATACATAAAGTCGACATCAAGAGATCCGCGGACCTCATCAAGTGAGGCGTCTGTCAAGAAACAGCACTTCATCGCCTATGCGTTGGTGGTTAACGCTCTTGACATTTCCTATAACTCATGTAGGAATAGTGGAGTTAATGCACTCGCTACTCACACGGAGACTCGCATGACCACCTCGCCAGGCCTTGCCGAAGGCCCGCCTGTACTGGCGCCGGCCGCGACCGCCGGAATCGAGAAGCACTCCATCGACTACATCCCCGAAGGCGAGCGGCACGGCCGCGTCACCCAGCAGGGCGTGTTCTGGTTCCTCAGCAACACCCAGTCGCTGTCCGTCGCGGTCGGTTTCCTTGGGCCAGCGTTCGGCCTGTCGATCTGGTGGACCATCGTCGCGACACTGCTCGGCACGCTGTTCGGTACGTCCTTCATGGCGCTGCACGCCTCGCAGGGACCGCACCTCGGGCTGCCGCAGATGCTGCAGTCACGAGCCCAGTTCGGCTACCGCGGGGTCGTGGTTCCGCTCCTGGCGGCGCTGTTCGCCTACATGGCGTACCTGATCCTGGACACGGTCATACTCGACGTGGGCCTGCACGCCATGTTCGGGATCAACGCGGTGCTGATCGGGATCGGGGCTGCCGTGCTCGCGGTGGTCCTGGCCATCTACGGGTACGACTGGCTGCACCGGACCTTCCGCTGGTTCTTCTGGATTTCGCTGCCCTTCTGGGCCGTCCTGAGCATCGCGATCCTTGTCGGTCATGCCGGCGGGCACCCGACGACCGCCCACTACGGGTTCGTCTTCGTCCCGTTCGCCGCACAGTTCTCCTACGCCGCGAGCATCAACTTGTCGTACGCCCCGTGCGTGTCGGACTACTCCCGCTACCTGCCGCGCAGCACCCCGTTCAGGAAGGTCATCGGGGCGGTCTACCTGGGAGCGTCCACGCCGCTCGTCTGGCTGGTCGCCATCGGGGCGTGGCTGGCCGTCCGGCTGGACGCGACGGACGCGCTTCCCGCGATGGACACGGCGGGCAACGCCGTCTTCAGCGGCTTCGGCGACGCGCTGGTCGCCGTCTCGTCGATCGTCTTGGTGATCACCATGGGGCTGTGCGCCTATTCCGGCGCGCTGACCGTGCTCACCGGCGGCACCAGCCTCGGCATCCTCAAGGAATCCCGCAGCTACAAGATCACGTTGCGGGCGGCCGTCACCGTCGTGCTGGCCGTCATCTGGGCCGTCATCGCGATCCCGCTGCACAACGTGAACTCGACCGTCAACAACCTGGTTCTCGCCGTCTACTACGTGCTGCTCCCGTGGACCAGCATCAACCTGGTGGACTACTTCTTCATCCGGCGCGGCCGCTACGCGATCACGC
>JASHXJ010000619.1 GCA_030043595.1 Trebonia sp. | reverse complement strand
TGGCCCCGCGGGCACGTTGGCCACCGGATGGACGGCGTCCCGCCGCACGCCGTCGGCGGGCGCGTCCCCCCAGGGCGGTCGCGACGCCGCCGGCGCTGAGGCCGCCTGCGCTGAGGCGGTTTGCGCTGAGCCGGTTTGCTCTGGGGCCGTCGGGTCGGCTGCGTAGTCCCACGGCGGCCGCGCCAGGGGCGTGCCCTGCTGCCCGTCCGCCTGCCCGTCCGCCCAGGGTGCCTGGACGTGCTCCGGCGCGGTCGCGGCGGCCGCGGCCGCTAGTGCCTCGTCCGGCGCGACCTGGCCGCCGGCGTGGATCGCGTAGCCGCCGATCACCGAGTCGATGTCCGCGGAGATCCGCTCGCTGGCCGCGTGGCTGGCGCTCACCACCTGGACGAGCTGCGCGCGCAGGTCGGCGAGGCCCTCGCCGGTGCGCGCGGAGACCGTCAGCAGCGGCGTGTCGGCGAGCCCCTCGGCGTCAAGCAGCCGGCGCAGGTCGTTCTCGCAGTCCGTGACCTGCTCGGGGGTGAGCAGGTCGGTCTGGTTGAGCACCACGCTGAACACCCTTGCGTGCCCGGCCAGCGGGATCAGGTACCGGTTGTGCACGGCGGCGTCGGCGTACTTCTGCGGGTCAAGCACCCAGAGGAGCATGTCGGCCAGCTTGCTGAGCCGGTCCACCGCCGACGCCGACGCGGTGACGACTGAATCATGGTCCGGCAGGTCGAGCAAGAGCAGGCCGTTGAGCGCGGCCTCGCCGGAGTCCAGCGCGCTCGCGCGCGCGTACCGGTGGCGGCGCTGCACGCCAAGCCAGTCGAGCAGCGGGGCCGCGCCCTGCATCCCCCATACGCACGCGTGGACGTGCCTCGTGGTCGGCCGGGTCACGCCTGGCGGTGAGAAGCTCGCTCCCGACAGCGCGTTGAACAGCGTAGACTTCCCGCTCCCCGTGCCGCCTGCCAGCGCCACCACCGTGTGGCTCGCGGACAGGCGAAGGCGCTCGCCGGCTCTGCGCAGCAGCGCGTCGGAATCGTTGAGCAGGGATCCGGCGAAGCCGTCGCGCTGTCCGTCTTGTCCTTCGTGCAGCCTGCCGATCTTGACGAGCTCGGCGAGCGCGTCGAGCCGGGCGGACAGGTTGCGCTCGGCCATCTGCGGCGGGCCGACGGAGGGCAGCGCGGTCATCGCGCCGACTCCAGCGAGTATTCGGCCTGGTAGAGCCGCACCGCCGCGACCGGGTCGACCGGCCCGGCTCCGTCCAGGACCTCGACGAACCGCAGCAGCTCCTCGTCGAGCAGCAGCCGCACCCGGTCCACGAGGTCCGCGCGGGCCCTGTCGACGAGCTGCCTGGACTCTACGGGGCCGAACGCGGACGCCAGCAGGTCGGCGGGAATGGTGACGATCCCGCCGTCTTCGCCGCCGTCTGCGCCCCCGCCGGTGTCCTTGGCGTACGCGTTCGCGTTCGCGCCGGCGCCCGCGGTCGCGCTCGCGTCCTCGCCGAGCATGGCGACCAGCGTCACCAGGCTCAGCGGCTCGGTCTCGTAGGTGGCGCCGCCGGACCGTTTCAGCAGGTTCTCCGACTGCACAAGCCGCATTAGCTGATCTTGCCACGCGCTGACCGCGCGGGTAACGCGGGCGGTCAGGTCGGACGCGGACCGGTCCAGGCTGCTCGCGGCGGCGCGCTGCGCGGCCCCCGCCGACGGGTACGTCCCGAAGGCCGTCTCGAACTCCTGCTTGGCCTGCTCACCGCGCGCCCTGCTCGCCTCCGCCGCGGCGAGCAGCGCGAACCCCGCCGCGTCGGCCCGCCAGACCCGCGTCACATGCTCGGCGGCGCGGTCCGCCACCGACACCACGAGCGCCTGCAGCGCCGTCCGCAGCGCGGCGTCCAGAGCGCTGACCCGCGTGCTGCTCGTGCCCCTGCGCGCCCGCCTCCCCCTGCGCACCGGGCGCTTGCCGCGCAGCGCGGCGCCCAGATCGCCGCTGTCCGCGTAGTCCTCCCAGCGGGCCAGCACCTCACCGCGCAGCAGCTGGGCGCCGCGCGTTCCGCTGTCGAACTCGTGCAGCGCGCCGACGTAGGCGGCCTCGGCCTCACGCCGCAGCCGGGCGCGCAGCACCACCTGCGCGTCCACGTGCGCGGCCAGCCTGGGAACCCGTGTCTTGAACGTGTCCAGTACGCCGGCCATCGTCTGGCTGAGCACCGCGACCCGCCTGTCGGCGCGCTGGGCGGTGTCGGTGAGCCAGTCCCGGATCGGCTGGAAGACGTCGCGCGGCAGCATCCCGTCCACGATGCCGGTCTCCGGGATCACGAACCGTTCGCCCGGCGTGATCCCGTTCGCGTCGAGCATCGCGTTGAAGTGGTCGGCGAGCTCGGCGCGGTGGCTCGGCGGTACCCGGGACAGGACTGTGCCGAGCGCCGCGCCGCGTTCCCTGGCGTGCTGCAGGATCTCCCACACTGGCGCGTCCGCGTACCTGCTGGCGCTCGTCATGAACAGCCACAGGTCCGAGGCGTCGAGAAACTGGTAGGCGAAGTCGTAGTGCGCTCGCACCACCGAGTCGATGTCCGGCGTGTCGAGCAGCGCGACCCCCTTGGTCATCCCTTCGCACGCGGCGAGCACGAGCAGCCCGTCCCGCCCGGGCCGGGCCAGGCCCTCCTGGCGCACCCGCGGCAGCGTGGGCAGGAACATGTTCTCCGCGAACCAGCCGATGTCGTCCGGGTGGCAGGCGAGCACCGGTGAGTTCGTGGTGGGGCGGCGTACGCCCGTCAGGCTCACCTGGGTGCCGACGATGCTGTTGATCAGCGTGGATTTCCCCGCGCCCGTCGAGCCGACGAGCGCCACCAGGATCGGCGCCGCCGACTGGCGGACCCGCGGCAGCAGGTAGTCGTCGATCTGGCTGAGCAGCTTGGCCCGTTCCGCGGATACCTCGTCGGCGCCGGGAACGTCGAAGACCAGCGGTATCGCGGCGATCCGCTTCCTGAGGTTGAGCAGGGTAGCCTCAAGAAGCCGCGCGTCAACCCGGACTCGTGACCGCGACCAGCCGTCTGACACGCCTGGTTCCTTCCCGCCTCGTGCAGAATCGCCATCACGCCGTGACAGCGATTCACCAGGCGATCCAATTCCGCCCTCAGGCGCCGCCATGGAATTGACCATATCCGCCGCGCCCGCGCTGCCCGCGCCGTTTCGGCGCCCTATCCCGGGCGACGGCGATTGTCCCACCGTCCCGCCCTTTCCTTCCATCGTTCCGCCTGGTTTTACGCTCGCTCATTATCCTCCGCCGGCATGGGCAGCAGCGACGCGGCCGAGCCCAGGTTCCGCGCGAGCCCGGCAAGTTCGGCCGCGACGGTCACCACCTTGCCGATAACCACCACGGCCGGGGGGCGGATCCCCACCTCAGCGACTTGCCTCTCGACTTCTTCCAGCGTTGAGTAAATTGTGCGCTGATTGGGCATGGTACCGTCCGCGATTACCGAAACAGGACTGCTCCCGGGCCGCCCGTACCCGATCAGGGTTATCGCGACTGACCCGATCCGTTCCAGGGCCATCAGCAGCACCAGCGTCCCATCGCTCCTGGCCAGCGCTTCCCAGTCCACGGTGGACCGCTCGTCTCCCGGCGGCACGTGCACCGATACCACGTGAAAGTGCTGCGCGGTGCCGCGGTGCGTCACCGGAAGGCCCGCCGCGGTCGGGACGCCGACCGCGGCGCTGACGCCCGGCACCACCGTGACCGGTATCCCGGCGCGCAGGCATGCCAGCATCTCCTCGCCGCCGCGGCCGAACACGAACGGGTCCCCGCCCTTCAGCCGGACGACGAACCGCCCTGTTCTCGCGTGCCCGACCAGGGCCTCGTTGATCTCGTCCTGGGACATCGCCCTTTTGTAGGGAACCTTGCCGGCGTCGATGACAAGCACGTCGGGCGGCAGCTCGGAGAGCAGCTCGCGCGGCGCGAGCCGGTCGGCGATCACCACGTCGGCCTCGGCGAGCAGCTGCCGGCCGCGCACCGTGATCAGCCCCGGGTCGCCGGGACCGCCGCCGACCAGGGCCACGCCCGCCCGGCGCTTCCTGTGGTGCCGGGCGGAGATCGTCCCGGCCTGCAGCGCGCCGACGATGGCGTCCCTGATCGCCGCGCTGTGCCGGGGATCGCCGCTGAGCACGCCGACCCTGGTATCGGCCGCCTGGCCGGCGGCGGGCGTCCAGGCCGTCGCGGCGGCCGCGTCATCGGCTCGCACGCACCAGGTCCGCTGGCGTTCGGCCTCCTCGGCCACCTGCGCGTTGACATCCTTCGGGCCCGCGCACGCACAGACCAGCCAGGCGCCCGCGCAGTCCCCCGGCCGGAATTCCCTTCGCAGCCACCCGATCCGCCCCGCCGTAGCGAGATCTTCGAGGGAGGCGGTAGCTGCGGGCGAGACGAGCAGGACGTCCGCACCCGCGGCAACCAGCCGCGGCACGCGGCGGGCCGCCACCGCGCCGCCGCCGACAACGAGGACCCGCCTGCCGTACAGCCGCAGCCCGAGCAGGTAAGCGTCGTCCAGTGTTCCGGTCACGGCTGCCTCTTCGGTCGTGCCTGTTCTCCCGACTTCTCGCGACGAACGTACCCGAACAGGTGATTAACGACGCCGCTATGGCCGGGGTTCGCCCCGTGCGGCGCGCAGCAGGGCGCCGAAGGCGGCGGCGGCCACCACGGGACCGCCCTTCTCGGAGATGTTGCTCAGCGCGGGGAGACCGCTGGCCCGGAGCGCGTCCTTGGCAGCCGCCGCGCCGACCAGACCAGCAGGGACGCCAATCACCAGCGCCGGACCAGCCACCCGGCGCAGCAGCTCGTCGAGCGCGTCGGAAACACCGCCGATTACCCAGACCGCTCCCGGCCCCGCCTCGCCGAACCCCAGCCGGATCCCGGCGGCGGGCACCGTGATCCCCGTGGTCCTGGCCAGCCGGACGGCCAGCGGCTCTGACGCCTTGCAGATCACGGGGCAGCCCGTGATGCTCGCGGCTACCCCGGGCGCGTCGGCCACCGCCGGCGCCCCGGCCGCGATGGCCCTGACCCCGGCGGCCAGCGCCCCCTCCTCGCACACCAGGTCCGTGACGTAGTCGAAGTCGCCGGTCGCGCAGACAACCGCCTCGGTGACCGCGCGGGCCAGCGGCGGAAGCATGCTCAGGTCGATCCGGGACCTCAGCACACGGTAGGACTCGGCCTCAGCTGGGTCGATGGCAGCGGAGGTTGCCTCGGTCATGTCCCCTGAGCCAACCACCACCACGTCCGCCTGCACAACCACCGCGCCGGCGTGTCCGCGCACCGGTTACTTTCTGGTAACGAGTATGCGGCCGGTGTACCGGGAAACCTGTGCTTACACGCATGTCCGCTGATCTTGGCTGATAACAGGTCCGGCACGTCCCAAGCATTATCACCATGGCCAATTAGGGAGGCCGATACACTTGCAACGCGCGGGCTTGTCCGGTGACGCGCCCTTGGCCACGGTGCTCATACCGGACGACCTCCAGCGAACCATCAGCTGGGTCGGGTAATCTCCCGCCGACGTAAACCGCACATGTCGCACGGACCCCACGCGGTCCGCTGCAGCGAACGGAGCATGGATGGCGAGGGAATCGGGTTCCCGTGGAGTGACGGAGGCTTGAGCGTGTTCTACTCGAACCCAGCGGACGCGGCGATCGACGCCGACGCGCTGCAGAAGCTTTCCGACACTTACGGGGAGCGGGCTACGAAGCTCCCGCCGGTCGCGCTGGTGATCGCCGCGTACAACGAGGAAGGTGCCGTCGGGCCTGTCGTCGAGGCACTGCCCCGCACGGTCTGCGGACTGGCCGCCGAGGTGATCGTGGTCGCCGACGGCTGCGCCGACGCCACGGCCAAGGAGGCGGACGCGTCAGGCGCCGTCGTGTGCGACGTGCCGGTCAACCGCGGCCAGGGAGCCGCCCTGCGCCTCGGCTACCGGATCGCCCGCGAGGGCGGCGCCCAGTACATCGTCACCACTGACGCCGACGGCCAGTACAACCCGCTGGAGATCGAGCCCCTTCTCGCCCCGGTCATCGCCGGCACGGCGGACTTCGTCACGGGCTCGCGCCGGATGGGCAGCGAGGAGACCAAGGACCCGATCCGCAGGGCCGGCGTGCGGTTCTTCGCCGTGCTGGTAAGCCTGCTTACCGGCCAGCGGATCGGCGACACGACGTTCGGCCTGCGGGCCATGCGCGCCGAGGTGACCGGGGCCGTCCAGCTGGAGCAGCCGCAGTACCAGGCGTCCGAGCTGCTCATCGGCGTCATCACCCATGGCTACAAAGTGCTCGAGGTGCCCGCCACCATCCACAAGCGGAAGGTCGGCGAAAGCAAGAAGGGCCAGAATCCCTTCTACAACCTGCACATCCCCGGCGTGAACAACGTTTTCTACGGCGCCAGGTTCGCCCGGGTCGTCCTGGGCACCTGGTGGCGGGAACGCCGCCGCCGCGCCTAGCAGGGCAGCCCCACCAGCCACTTGCCTTTCACCCGGCCCCTTTCCGTCCGGTCACGCCAGCCCCTCCCGTTGGCTTTGTATGCGCCGTGACCACTTTCGCGCCCGATTTGTCCCGTTATGTCGTGCGGAACGCATACAAAGCCGACACCAGGGGCGTGTGTGACTTGGATCCCGGCGCCGCGAGAGGCTCGCGGGGCGGGATTAGCGTGACTCGGGGGCGGCGGTGTCCGGGGTCTTCGCGTCGGCCGGCGGGGCGGGGTTAGCGTGACTCGGCGTCGGCGGTGTCCGGGGCCTCGGCGTCGGC
>JASHXJ010000618.1 GCA_030043595.1 Trebonia sp. | reverse complement strand
AGCGGCGACGAACGCCCCTGCAACTCATCGCGTCTGAAGACGATGACCTAGTCCACCTGCGTGCCGCGTTCGTTGTTGTCGTCGCGGTGGTCGAGGGCCGGATGCCCGTCATACCGCACACAGTCCGCACTGCTACGACTGTACTTGGGGTCTCGGCTGGCGCAACGACTGCCGAACAGTTGGCACGGGTTGCCGTGGCCGCCGCGGCCGATGGTCGCGAAGTCTCGGGGATCCTCGTGGCTAACCCGGATCCGGCCGACCAGAGCCACGGCCGGATTCCGCGTCTGACGCCGCCGTTGCAACGCCAACTGCCCACGCGCGTCAATGACGTACCAACGGGGGTCAAGGAGGTCAAACGGTGACCGATCCAGACCAGACGGTCACCTGGCCCGCCGTGGTGGGCGACGACCTGTCGAAGAGCTTTTCGGACTATGAGGATTCCGACGGCGGCGATGGCCGCGCCTCAGCCGGTTTCGGGGTGGGGCTTGTCAGCCTCGGATACATCTGGGCGGCGGTTCGGCGCAGGGCGCGGCTATGGTGCGCCTTCGCAATTGTCGGCTTTGTTCTGGGTGCCGGGTACAGTGTGGCGGCACCGCGCCCGTACGAGGCGAGCACCTCAGTACTGCTTATTGATGATCCTAACCAGGATCCCCTCATCGAGGTTCAGACCGACGTAGCCTTGGCGGAGAGCATTCCGGTGGCCGCGGGCGTTGTCCGTCAGCTGGGGCTGCCGCAGACGCCCACTAGCTTCGTGGGGACTTACACGGCGCGTGCTACAACTGATCAAGTGGTGACGCTGACCGCTAAGGGAGCGAGCGCCGGTCAGGCCGTGCAGATAGCGTCCGCGCTGGCGACGCAGTTCCTGAAGTTCCGTGCCCAATACGAGCAGAGCCAGCTGCAGGAGACGCAAGCCGAGCTGAACCAACAGCTTGCCCAGGCTCAGCAGCCGGCCAATGCGATTGCCAGCCAGATCAAGCAGGTATCGGCCCAGCCCAACACCGCCAGCCAGCAAGCAGAGCTCAGCAGCCTGCAGAAGCAACTCGCAGCCGCCAACAACACGCTGAGCGCGGTGCAGCAGTACATTACGAGGACCCTGGCCAGCGCGCAGACGGTTACCGGATTGATGGTCCGAGGCAGCCAGGTGCTCAACGCCGCCCAGCCACTTAAGCGATCTGCCTTGAAGACCACGGTCGTATACGCGGCGGGAGGGCTAATCGGCGGCATGGGACTGGGCGTGGTTATCGTCATCATCGCAGCTATCACCTCCGACCGCTTGCGCCGCAGGGACGACATCGCGTACGCCTTCGGAGCGCCGGTCAGGCTCAGCGTCGGCCCGCTGCGCGAACATCGCCTCGTTCCGGATCTACCCAGGCGAGCAGTCATGCGGCGGCGCCACTTGGGGTATGTCGTCGACCACTTGCGAAACGCCGTGCCTGGAAGCTCCAAGGGTCCCGTCGGCCTAGCCGTGGTTGCCGTTGACGACGCGCCAACCGTGGCCAGGGCCCTTGTTGAACTGGCAATTTCCAAGGCCAAGCAGAAGGCGCGAGTCGTCGTTGCTGACCTTTCCGATGGCGCCGCGGTGGCGCGTCTCCTGAAGGTCAACAGCCCTGGGATCAGCAAGGTGAGCGCAGAGGGAGGGCTGATCATAGTAGTAGTACCCGCACGCGATGACGTTGCGCCCATCGGGCCGCTGAAGAGCTACGCCTCATCGGAGGGGTATGCGCAAGCAGACGAGGTGCTGATCCGTGCCTGTAGCGAGGCCGACCTCGTGCTCTCGCTGGTCACTCTCGACCCAGCCCTCGGCGGAGAGCACATCGGGACCTGGGCGACCGACGTAGTCGCAGTCGTAACCGCCGGAAAGTCAACTGCGGTGCGAATCCATGCCGTAGGTGAGATGATAAGGCTTGCCGGAACACGTCTCGGTTCCGTTGTGGTAATCGATGCGGACAAGAGCGACGAAAGCCTCGGGGTAACAAGCATGGCGCAGCCTGTGTGAGCTAGGACATTGAGCCAGTCCGCTGGCTCCGTCCTGCTGAATCAGGGCACGTGGCCTCTTTCTCTCTTATATACCTCCTAGATGGGCGACCTCAACTCGGGTACGCGTGGTAAGTTCAAGAAGCGGAGAACGTGAGTGCTCATGAATGAAGAAACGCAGAACAAGCCGCACAGACAACAACTTCTGACGGGTGACCTCAAGTATTATAAAAAGGATTTTTGGAGCACCGAGAATCTTAAGTACTCAGTGCCGCACTTCCGCATGAAGAAAGTCGCCAGAGTGGTCAGCCGACTGGCCAGTCATCGGGAAAGTGACCTACTCGATGTCGGGTGCGGCCCTGCTACCTTGGCCGGTCTCATGCCATCGAACGTACACTATCATGGAATCGACATATCGATCCCCAGGCCAGCAGACAATCTCCTCGAGGTCGACATCCTGCAGACCCCGGTCGGCTTCAAGGGAATGAAATTCGACTTTGTAGTGGCACAGGGCCTGTTCGAGTACATTGGTGACTATCAGTCGCAGAAGTTCGCCGAGATCGCGGCCGTACTGAAAGACGGCGGAAAGCTCATCCTCACATACCAGAACTTCGACCATAGGCACCCGGAGATCTACGGGCCGTACAGCAACGTGCAGCGACCGGCCGACTTCCGCAAGGACCTCAGCCGCTTCTTCAAGATCGAGCGGCGGTTCGCGGGGGCGCATAACTGGAATCATGACCACCCCAGGCGGCCGCTAATAAGGGGGCCGCAAGAACATCTCAACTTGTACGTTCCGATCATCAGCCCGAAGCTCGCGATTGATTACTTTTACATCTGCTCCCCGCTGCGGTGACCATCCTGGCCGCCGTGCTCGCCGGCCGGCTGGCATTCCTCGATTGTGATGGCCACCAGGCCGCAGGTGGTGCGGGCACGGCTGTTGGGCTGGTGCTTCGCGGGTACGACATGCGTGGTACCACGCCGCTGTCGGTCAGTGGCTGGCCCAGTCAGATCGCCTGCAGCTAAGGGCAGACCCTTCAAGGTGGCCTTCCTGGTCAGTGGCTGCTGAGTGGTCGGCGCTGTCGTGACGGCGGCGCCGCAGGTTCAGCCTCCCGACGTTGGGCGACGATCACGTAGCCGAGAGCCATCCACCGGCGCCAGCCGCAGGTTGTCGGCGGCAGCCGACGGCCTCGATCGGACCAGCGCCGCAGCGCCGGGATCCGGTCGAGTGGCGGCACAAGCGGCGTTAGGTTGAAGTACACGACACTGACGGGGACGAGACCGGACTGCTGCAGGTATCGGCGGAGCACGCCGGATCGCCTGGCGCGTATCCCGGTCCGATACCCGCCAGACGATCGCCTAGCGGGGGTTCCTAGGGACCGGGCCCAGGAAAGTATCCGCAGCATCGGTCTGAAAAGGAACCAGTCGGTGAGCCAGTAGGGGCTGAGTGGGTTAAGCATGCTGACCACCACTGCTCCCCCGTGCCTCGTCACTCGGGACAACTGACGTACCGCGGCACGGGCGTCGGTGTACTCAAGAGCACCGGTGCAGATCGTCACATCGAAACTAGCATCACCAAATGGAAGGCTTTCCAGGTCCCCTACTATCGCCCGCACTTCACTGCCGCCGACATGTGCGACGCCGTAATGGATCATCGCCTCTGACTGGTCAAGCATCGTGATCCGGTACTTGTGCACGGGAGAGTCAAGCAATGAGCGCGCGAGTACGCCAGGACCGCACCCGGCGTCGAGCAGCTCGCCTTCGGGAAACTGGGCGAGCAGCTCATGAAGCAGCCGGATCCGCGCTGCGCGATGGAGGCTATCCACCCGGGCGAGGGCGTGAGCATCCGCATATGCTTGAGCCTGTTGTCCCGTGCCGAATTGCTGGGTGACCAAATCCTTCCGCCGTAGCGTCCCAAACACCGGCAATATTTTGGGCACCGTGCTACGCCCAAGGTGCGACATCGCATCCTTAGAATAGGCTCGCAAAGCAATATCGAGTGGTATCAACAGCTGCTGTCCTTCAAGCCCCTGATGCCAGCAGTGCTTTCAATTTAACCAGCGGAGGGGCTTCTTTATCTCGTTTCGACATGATGGTGACGGGGAGCGGCCATGGTATGGCTAGCTCCGGATCGTTGAATGCGATCGACACATCCTCCGTCGGGTCATGCGGGCGGTCGATCCTGTAGCAGACGTCCGCGGGATCGGTGAGGGCCTG
>JASHXJ010000079.1 GCA_030043595.1 Trebonia sp. | reverse complement strand
GCCGGACAAGTCCGCCGGACCGGCTGACCTGACCGAGACGCTGCGCGCCAGCGTCGAGGCGGCCAAGGCGAGCCGGGCCAAGACGACAGCCGCCGAGCCGGCAGCCGCACCGAAGCGCACTGCGTCGCGCCGGAAGGCGTCCGCGTGACGCAAGCCATCCCGCACTGGCCCAGCCGGCTGGTGTCCCTCCCGAGCGGACAGCAAGTGAGTGTGGCGGAGACGCCCGGGTCCGTTCGGGAGAATGCGCTGCTAGCCCGGGGGGACGACCCCCCGGCGAACGATCCTGTGCTGTGCGTGCACGGGATGACGGGTGCCGCGACGAACTGGACCGATTTCATGGCCGAGCTCGCGCCGGAGTTCGCGTGCCAGGCGATCGACCTGCCAGGGTCCGGCTACTCGCCGCCGCCGAAAGCGCGCCGCGGCTACTCGATCACCGCGCTTGCCAGGACCGTGGCCGCCTTCATCGAGGAGGAAAACGACCGCCCGGTCCACCTGGTCGGCAACTCGATGGGCGGCGCGGTCTCGGTCAGGCTGGCCGCCGCCCGCCCGGACCTGGTCCGGACGCTGACGCTGGTCTCTCCGGCGCTGCCCGAATGGCTCGTGGGCTCCTTGCAGATGCAGTTCCCGCTGCTCGCGATCCCGAAGCTGGGCGACCGGGTGATGCGGCGCGCCGGCCTGTTCTCGCCCGAGCAGCGCGTGGCCAGCGTGATCGCGACGTGCTGCTACGACCCGGCGTGCGTCGACCAGGACCGGTTCGCCCACGAGGTCGCCGAGATGCGGCGCAGGGACGAGCTCGGGTACGCGGACGCCGTGCTGATCGGCGCCGCGCGGGCGCTCGTGACCGAGTACCTGCGCCCGTGGCCTGCCTCGCTCTGGCGGCTGGCGCGCCGGATCCGCGTCCCCGTGCTGGCCATCTACGGCAGCAACGACAGGCTGGTGAGCCCGCGGATGGCCGGACGGGCCGCCCGCGAGTTCCGCGACGCGACCGTGGTCGTGCTGCCGCGGACCGGGCACGTGGCGCAGGTAGAGTGCCCGCAGCTGGTCGCGGCGCGTTTTCGCGAGCTGGTGGAGCGCGCCCGGGGAATGCCGGACAGCGCAGCCCGGTTGACGCCAGACGAAGTCCCCTCAACCTGACTGGAGTTTGCACAGTGTCGCTGCCACCGCTGGTTGAACCAGCCGCAGGCCTGTCGGTCGACGAGGTGCGGCGCTACTCGCGCCACCTGATCATTCCCGATGTTGGCATGGCCGGGCAGAAGCGCCTTAAGAACGCGAAGGTGCTGATCGTTGGCGCGGGGGGCCTGGGCTCGCCGGCGCTGCTCTACCTGGCCGCGGCCGGCGTCGGGACGCTCGGCATCGTGGACTTCGACACGGTGGACGAGTCGAACCTGCAGCGGCAGATCATCCACGGGATCTCGGACGTGGGCAAGCCCAAGGCGCAGTCCGCGAAGGAGTCGATCGCGGAGATCAATCCGTACGTGACGGTGGTCCTGCACCCCGAGCGGCTGGATTCGTCCAACGTGATGGAGATCTTCGCGGGTTATGACCTGATCGTGGACGGGACGGACAACTTCGCGACCCGCTACCTAGTCAACGACGCCTGCGTGCTGCTGCACAAGCCGTACGTCTGGGGTTCGATCTACCGGTTCGACGGTCAGGCGAGCGTGTTCTGGGCGGACTACGGGCCGTGCTACCGCTGCCTGTACCCGGAGCCCCCGCCGCCCGGCATGGTCCCGTCCTGCGCCGAGGGCGGCGTGCTCGGCGTCCTGTGCGCCTCGATCGGCTCGATCCAGGTGAACGAGGCGATCAAGCTGATCACCGGGATCGGCGACCCGCTGGCCGGACGGCTGATGATCTACGACGCGCTGGAGATGTCGTACCGCACTGTCCGCGTCAACAAGGACCCGGAGTGCGCGGTCTGCGGCAAGAACCCGACGGTCACCGAGCTGATCGACTACGACGCGTTCTGCGGCGCGGTCTCCGATGAGGCGGCGGAGGCGGCCGCGGACTCGACGATCACCGCGACCGACCTCAAGGGCATGCTCGACCGGGGCGATGCCATCTTCCTGGTCGACGTCCGCGAGCCGAACGAGTACGAGATCGTCTCGATCCCGGGGGCGACGCTGATCCCCAAGGGCGAGTTCCTCTCTGGCGCGGCGCTGGAAAGGCTGCCGCAGGACAAGCGCGTCGTACTGCACTGCAAGACCGGCGTGCGCAGCGCCGACTGCCTGGCGGTCGTGAAGAACGCGGGCTTCTCCGACGCTGTGCACGTCGGCGGCGGCGTGCTCGCCTGGGTCAGCCAGGTGGACCCCAGCCTCCCGTCGTACTGAGTTCCGGCCGTCTGGCGTCCGCAGGGCCGCCGCCGTCACGGCGGCGGCCCTGCGGCGTGCGGTGACCCCGCGGCTGCGGCGTAACAGCAGCCACTCCTGTTGGCTTTGTATGCGCCCCGCCCACTTTCGCGTGCGATTTGTCCTGATATGTCGTGCGGAACTCATACAAAGGCAGGAATGGTATGGCTGCGGGGCCCGTTCATGCGGTCCCTATCCAGACCTATCCAGGGGCAGCTGACGCGTTTCCGTGGCCGCTGGGGTGGTATGTACTAGAACGCACGTTCCATCCGGGGAGGATGCCGTGAAGGGTGACCGCGTCGAGGTCGTGGTCGATACCGGCGACGGCACCCGGACCTACGAAGTGGCCGCCACGCGTGCCGGGCGCCGGGTGGAGGTGCGCACCGGCCGCGGCGTCGTGGAGGTCAGCGAGGTCACCCGCACCGGCACGGCGGTGCGCACCGCGCGGTTCATGGCCAGCAGGGTGGTAGCCCTGGTCGAGCATCCGGCGGATACCTCGCAGTTGCACTAGCATGCGCGGGTGGACCTTCTCGAGCCGATGGTGCAGCCCTACGCGTGGGGATCTCGGACCGTGATCGCGGAGCTCCAGGGCCGGCCGGCCCCCACGGAGCAGCCGGAGGCGGAACTGTGGATTGGCGCGCACCCGTCGGCTCCGTCCGGGCTTGACCGGGGGGGCCAGCACACCACGCTGGACGCCGTGATCGCCGCCGACCCTGTCCGCGAGCTTGGACCGGAGTGCGCCAGGAAGTTCGGCGGGCGCCTGCCGTTCCTGCTCAAGGTGCTGGCCGCCGAGAAGGCGCTGTCCATCCAGGTACATCCCTCGCGGGAACAGGCGCAGGCGGGCTTTCGCGCGGAGAACCAGCGCGGCCTGGCGCCCGGCGACAAGGCGCGCAACTACGTCGATGACTGGCCAAAGCCGGAGCTGCTCTGCGCGCTGACCCCGTTCGACGTGCTGGCGGGCATGCGGTCGGCGGCGGACGCCGCCGGGCTGCTGCGCGCGCTTTCTGTCGCCGACCTCGAGCCCATCGCGGCGGAGCTGGCCGCCGCCGACCGCCCGGAGGCGCTCACCGAGGCGCTCGCCCGCATCCTGACCTGGCCTGACGCGGGCCGCGCGGCACTGGTCGACGCGGTGGCGGCAGCCTGCGGCCAGCTGGCCGCCGCAGGCGGGCCGTACGCCGCGGCCTGCGCCGCGACAGCACGGATCGCTACCGAGCACCCGGGCGACCGCGGCGTCGTGGCCTCGCTGCTACTGCGGCACGCGGTGCTGCGGCCAGGCCAGGCCGTGTTCCTCCCGGCCGGCGGGCTGCACACCTACCTGCACGGCACCGGGATCGAACTGCTCGCGAACTCCGACAACGTGGTGCGGGCCGGCCTGACCGGCAAGCACATCGACGTCCCCGAACTGCTGAAGCTCGCCGACCCGGCGGTGGCCGTGCCTGTCATCGAGCCGCGCGCACTCGGGGACGGGGTGTCCGGCTACGACTCGCCGGCACCGCAGTTCCGGCTCTACCGCGCCGACGTCGGCCCGGGCGAAGCCGCCTTGCCCGGCACCGGCCCGCGCCTCGCGCTGTGCACCGAAGGCACCGTGTCGCTGCGCGACGCCGCGGGCGGGACCCTCAAGACGGTGCGCGGGGAATCGTGCTTCCTGTCCGCCGCCGACGGGCCGGTCACCGCGACCGGCCCTGGCGTGCTCTACGTCGCCGCGGTTGGCGGCGAAGCCTGAACGGCTGAGCCCCGCCTAGCGCCGGTCGACGGCGCTCGACCGGTTGGCGATGATCGCGGCGAACGGGGGAATGACCAGCGCGACCGCCGACATGACCACCGCGGCGACCGTCGAGTACCGGTCGACGACGGCCCACGCGAGGACGAACAAACCAAGGCAGATCGCCATCAGCACGAAGTAGACCCGCTTGGCGCGGCGCGAAGGCGCCGGGCCTGGCTCCTGGCGCGGGTCCTCCCCGTCAGCTCCCGGCACCGGCACGAGCCGATCAGATGGTGAGCGACTCCCCGGCCGGGACGGCGGTCAACGGTATGCCGGTGAGGCCCTTCTCGCCGAGAAGCGTGGCGGCCAGGTTCAGGCCGATCTCGCTGAGCAGCATCTCGTGAATCTGCACCACCCGGTCCGGGCGCACCGCGCGGACGTAGTCGGCGGCCTCGCCGATCTTCATCCACGGACCGCTGGTCGGCAGCAGCAGGGTGCCGACGCTGGCCTCGGGGACGAAGTACGCGTCCCCCGGGTGGTAGACGGTCTCGTCGACCAGGTACCCGACGTTCGTGACCGGGGGGAAGTCGGCGTGAATGATAGCGTGCGCGCTGCCATGCACGGTCACGGTGAACCCGGCGACCTTCAGCTCATCGCCGGCCGCGACCGGGACGAACTGGGCGGCGTGCTCGCTGAACATGCCGGCGAGCGCAGCGGGCGCGTACACCCGCAGGTCCGGCCGCTCCGCGAGCGCGGCGTTGATCGCCGCCCCGCTGACGTGGTCGAAGTGCTCGTGCGTGAGCAGGATCGCATCGGCGCCCGCGATGATCTGCGCTGGGTTAGGGGAGAACGAGCCGGGGTCGATGACGAACGAAGCGCCTTCCTTCTCGAAGGCGACACAGGCGTGCTCGTGCTTGGTCAGCTTCACGGCGACGGCTCCTTCATGACGTCCGGGCAACCTTCACGCCCGACAGTACAGGCGGCGGTTCGCTGGCCCCCTCCCGGGGGAGGGTTGCCCGCGGCAGACGCCACGGGTCGTTCAGAATAGTGATTTGTGACTGTTAGCGACGAAAGAGCCACTTCGTTCGGGACTGTGGCAGCGAGCTACGACCGGGTCCGGCCGGAACCGCCGGCCGAGGCGCTCGACTGGCTGGTGCCCGCCGAGTGCGAGGTCGCCGTGGACCTGGCCGCCGGGACCGGGCTGTTCACCCGCGCCCTGTCCGGCCGGGTCGCCGAGGTGATCGCGGTCGAACCGGACGAGCGGATGCGGGCGGTCCTGGCCCAGCGGTCGCCGCTGGTGCGCGTCCTCGCGGGCCGGGGCGAGGCCATGCCGCTGCCTGACGCGTGCGCCGACGCGGTGTTCGTGTCGACAGCCTGGCACTGGCTGGACCCGGCGCGGGCGGTTCCTGAGATCGCGCGCGTGCTGCGGCCCGGCGGGCGGCTCGGGGTCATCTGGACCAGCCGCGACCGGACTGCTGACTGGGTGGCCGAACTGGACCTGCTCCGGCTGCCCGGCGTCAGCCCGCCGGACAGCGATCCTGACAGGCCGCGTTCCCTCGACGAGGTACGGGCCGCGCTGGATCGTGAGCATTCGGTGACGCTGCCGGACGGGTCAGAGTTCGGCGCCGCGGCGAGCGCGTCATTCGGCTTCACCCGCACGCTCACCGTCGACGAGGCGGTCGAGTGGCTCGGGACGAACAGCCGCTTCATCGCCGCTTCCGCCGCGGACCGCGCGGCGGGACTCGCCCGCTGCCGGGCGGCCCTGCTGGAGCGGACCGGCGGCGCCGAGGTCATCCAGATGCCGATGAGGTCATCGTGCTGGCGCGCGGACCTGCGTGGCCCCCGGCGCCCTATGTAACGGCGAAAGCTCTACGTAATATCTAAAACCGTCTGCCTCGGGCAGCGCAGCCGGCGCACCCCCTAACATTTGCATGTGGCAACGGACTACGGCGGCCAGGCCGCGAACGGCGGTCAGCCGTGGCACGGCGGCGAGCCGGGGCCCGCGAGCCAGCCGCCGCGCCGCGCAAGCCGCGCAAGCCGGCCGAGACGGCATGGGCGTGCCCGCGTGGGCATCGCCCTCGCCGCTGTCGCGCTGGTGGCCGGCGCCGCCGGGCTGGGTGTGTCGCTCGTGGGAGTGGCCACGCAAGTGCTGCCGCGGCAGTTCACGCAGCATCAGCAGCAGCAGATCATCTCCTGGGAGCTGGGCAAGCGCTGGCGGACGCTGACCGCGGGGACCATCTTCGCCGCTTCGGTCCATTACCCCACGCCGGGGGTGCTCGGCAGCAGCGGGGCCTTCTCGCTGTCCGCCACCCGGATCGGCATCGCCAGGCAGGCCTCCTGCCAGGCGGCCACCGACGCGGCCGTCGCCGCGGTGCTCGCGCGCAACGGCTGCCAGGCCATGCTGCGGGCGACCTACGTGGACGCGACGGACAGCTACGTGGTCACCGTCGGAGTCGCGGTGTTCGGCGGGACGGCTGCGGCCAACGCCGCGCAACGGCAGCTCAGCGGGACCACGCATGGCGCCGCCGGCACGCCGGCCGAGGGCGTGCTGCCAGTCCTGTTCAAGGGCACCCCCGCGGCCTGGTTCACCAGCAGCCGCCGGCAGGTCTCGGCGAGCACCAGCGCGGGCACGTACGTGATCTTCTACACGGTCGGGTATGCCGACCAGCGGCCCAGGCTGCCCGTCACCGCGGACAGCTATGTGGACTCGGAGATGACCAGCATCGGCCTGGGCGTGGCTCAGGCCGTCGTGTCCAGGCTCGCCGCGCCGGTGCAGCAGCCGCACTGCCCGGGGACGGCGGGATGCTAGCCGCGCGCGGGTGCAGGGTGACGCTCGCCACGGGCGTGGCGGTTGCCCTTGCCGTCATGCCCGCTGCCGCCGCGTCGAGTGCCTCCGCGCTGACGGCGGCCACGGCGGCGGCCCCGGCCGCGGGCGGCGCGGCGATGG